>NZ_JAUBQE010000029.1:0-96922 GCF_036701115.1 Microcoleus sp. Pol1C5
TCTAGGGAGTAGGGTTTCATTGTTCTCTTTCTTACCACCTCTAATATTGTACCTAATCGTTAAGCAAAGTGCTGTATTGCTTGAGCGTGATGGTAAATATATTTTGCAGTTAAATCTGTAAACAAACATTGATAATTATTATCAAAAAGCTTGAATGTGGGGGGGCGGTAAAATATCCGAATAATTCTTCAGGATTATTTAATGTTACATTTCTCATCCTCAAAACTCTGGCTGTGAACCCCGAATCTATATCGAGTAAGCGATCCCCCGCCACAAATCCCCCGATCGCTCGATCGCATTAATGCCCCCAGAGGGGGTTTTAAATTTTTGTAAAAAATAGTTGACTAAAGACTTGGAAGTTCTCTCGTTTGGATACATCAATGCACATACCTGATGGTTTTCTTTCACCGCCAGTAGCCATTGCCACCGGCATAGCAAGCGCAGCAGCAATTGCAGTTGCCCTAAATCGAACCCGCGCCAGTCTTGGACTCCGACAAGCCCCAATCATGGGCTTAACTACAGCTTTCGTGTTTGCAGCCCAGATGATCAACTTTCCCGTAGCCGGAGGCACCAGCGGGCACTTGTTAGGAGGAGCGCTAGCTTCCGTGGTTTTGGGGAACCCTTGGGCGGCAACTTTAGCGATGAGTACAGTTTTTATAATTCAGAGCGTCTTGTTTGCCGACGGGGGCATCACCGCCCTGGGAGCCAATATTTTTAACATGGGGCTAGTTGGCATTTGGGTGGGCTGGTGGCTGTTGCAGCCATTGCAGCAACTTTTGGGAGGTTCCAGAAATCGTTTGCCGCTAGCTGCAGGGATTGCAGCCGCCCTTAGCGTCGTGGCTGCTTCGATTTCTGTGGCGATCCAATTGGCAATTTCTGGAACAGTAGGACTCAATATCGCATTGCCAGCAATGGTAGGCGTGCATATTTTAATTGGGATTGGCGAAGGGGTAATTACAGGCGGCGTTTTAACTTATCTCGTCAAAGTGCGGCCGGATTTACTGCCGGGACAACAGCCACAATTGCAGAAATGGGTAGTGCCAGTAATCGGAGTTTTATTAATTTCCGGGGTGCTTTCACTGTTTGCTTCAAGTTGGCCTGACGGGTTAGAATCGGTAGCCGAAAAATACGGCTTTAAAGAGAAAGAAGCTGTGGCGATCGAAAATCCCACTCCTTTAGCAGATTACACAGTTAAAGGATTAGAAGAACAGCCTATTGGTACTAGCATTGCTGGACTTTTAGGGTCTGCCTTCAGCTTCGGCGCGGCTTTTGGAATTGCTCAGTTGGTGGTAAAACCTAAAGATGTCTAAACTCTCCATACCTTTTCGATTGCGAGTGTCTCTCACAATTGTGATTGGCATGGGTTTTCTGAAGACAGGCGCTTGGCTGTGGCTGGGAATTTATGGGGCGATCGCACTTTTTTGGTCGTTTTCGCTCAGGGCGCCAGTGCGAACCCTAGCGCAACTGTTGGGAGCAGAATTACTTTTTCTCTCCTTATTAGTGCTGCCCCAAGGTTGGGAACGCGCCAGTTTTCTGTTGCTGCGTTCCCTAATTTGCCTGCTAATTATGAACAGCTTTCTGCTAACTTTGCCACCCCACAGTTTCGGAATCGCCCTCAAAGGATTACCGCTACCAGCAGGTTTGCAAGAGATTGTACTTTTAACAGGACAATACTTAGAAATCCTGCTGGCAGAAGTCAACCGCATGAAAATATCTGCCCAACTCCGGGGCTTATCGGGTACCGGAGGATGGCTGCGCTACGCCAGTGCTTCCATGATCGGAGCGCTTTATTTGCGAAGTCTCGATCGGGCAGAAAGAGTACACGCAGCCATGCTAATTCGCGGCTATAAAGGAAGTTTGCCCGCCGACTCAAAATCGACACCAAAAGAGCGCTTCTGGCTGACACTAGCAATTTTAATAGCAGCCGGGTTAACAATCGCTTCTTATGGTAATTGGTAATTGGGCATTGGGCATTTAACTGGTTCCCCGGCTCTGTCTGGGAATCGAGATCCAGAGGCTCTGCCTCGCTTCTTGCGGAGGAAAAGTGGAGGCAGAGCCTCCGGATCTGCGTTACCAGGCTCTGCCTGGGAACGAGTGGAAATTATTCAATCTAAAATCTAAAATCTAAAATCGGATGACTAATCTCAAATCCGCACCAACAATCGAAGTGAAAGACTTAGTATTTGGCTATCCCGATCAAAAGCCAGTATTGCGGGGAATTTCTTTTACTTTGCAACCGGGAGAAAGAGTTGCTCTACTCGGCCTGACAGGTGCTGGTAAAAGCACTTTGCTCGAAAACTTGATCGGATTAAAAATGCCTCAAGCGGGCGAGATTAGAGTGCAGGGAAAAAAGTTGGAAGAGGCGACTTTATCGCAGGCGCGTCGGCAGATTGGATTTTGCTTTCAAGATGCTAACGACCAGCTATTTATGCCCACTATTTTAGAGGATGTTATGTTCGGGCCGCGCAATTACGGAGTGCCACCGGGACTAGCGCGCGATCGAGCTTTAGCCCTATTAGACGAATTTGGTTTAGTAGAATTTGCCAACCGTTCGGCCCACGAACTTTCGGGAGGTCAAAGAAGATTAGCAGCCTTGGCAGCCATTTTAGCATTAGACCCAGCAATTTTAATCTTAGACGAGCCGACTAACGGGCTCGATCCCTCGTGGCGGCGTCACTTGGCTAAGGTTTTGTCACAATTGCCGATCGAGGTAATTTTGATCGCGTCCCACAATTTGAATTGGATCGGGAAAACGACTCAAAGGGCGTTAATTTTGGCTGATGGGCAGATTCAGGTCGATCGGCAAACTGAAGATTTGCTGAAAGATAAATCGACTCTTGAATATTACAATTTGCCGCCCGATTGGTAATTAGTCATTAGTCATTAGTCCAGTTTGTACGGTGTGCTGTAAGCACAGGTTGAGTTTGTAGCAATACGGTTGACTTAACGCTTTTTGACGAATTTAAGATCGCGATTTTATAGGCAATACAGGTATTTTTCCCAAATCAGATTGTTCTTAAGTCAACTATATTGGAGTTGGTGGGACACTCCATACCCTACAAACTCAACTTCCTTCTTCCTTCTTCCTTCTTTTTAGCCACTCGCGAAGCCTTTATAGCCAGGGAGAACGCATCTTATTGAACGATGTTCATAAGTCAATACGGTTAACTTAACGCTTTTTGACGAATGTAATCTCAGCATTTTATAGGCAATACAGGCATTTCTTGAAAGTCAGATTGTTTTTAAGTCAACCGTATTGCAATCTACCATATTCTGTTAACATGAAATTTAGATGCGTTCGCCCTAGTCTCAGGCCAACCTACTCCCTGTCTAGACCGGCGCGAGATTTGCGAGCGGAAGACAAACAGTATCAGGAGCGAGCCGATGACAGCCACTGACGATATGATTCCGCAGCAGTTCTACCATGGCACACGGGCTGACCTGAAGCCGGGAGACCTAATCGTGCCCGGCTACAACTCTAACTACGGTAAGAGGAATAAGGCAGTCTACGTCTATCTGACTGCCACCTTGGATGCGGCTACTTGGGGGGCCGAGCTGGCACTCGGCGAAGGACCCGGCAGAATCTATATGGTGGAACCGACCGGCCCGATTATGGATGACCCCAATCTGACGGACAAGAAATACCCGGGTAATCCAACGAAGTCATACCGATCCCGGGAGCCGCTGCGCGTCACGGGCGAGGTCACGGATTGGCAGGGGCACTCCCCCGAAGCGCTCAAGGCCATGAAGGACCACATTGAGCGACTTAGGCAACTTGGTATTGAGGCAATCGAGGACTGAGTTACTCCCGGCATCCTCGGGCCGTCGATGATGCGATCGCCCTTCCTTTCCCTTTCTTTATAGGCTTCTTTCTTCTTCATTCTGCTATGGCTGTAATTAAAGCTGGAATTTGCGAACAGTCTCGTTGTACAGATGAATAGCTAAATCACGAAGAATTTGTTCATTTTGAAAATCACTCCCTAACTTCTGTTTCGCCGTTTGAACACACATTTTCATCAACTCGGACGAACTTTCGATGTGAAGTGCGATCGCCCTTTGCTTTTCTTCAAAACCGGGCGCGATTTCCCCCAGCATTTTGACCGATTGACAATTTGCAAATTCCTCTAAATTTTCAGCTCTTTTTTCCTGCTTTTTCTTTTGTAGTTCCTCGGAAAAACCTCCAGCAATTATCCCCGCAGGTAACGCAAAAATTCCGATTCCCAAAAAGGCTAACATTGCTCCTAACAATTTCCCTAAAGCAGTGATTGGATAAATATCACCGTAACCGACAGTAGTTAATGTCACAACTCCCCACCACATTGCATCGGGGATGCTCCCAAAAGTCTCTGGATGCGCCTCGTTTTCAACAAAATACATGACGCTAGAGGCAAATATTAACAAAATAAAAACTGCAAATGCAGTGGCAATTAATTCCTCTTTTTTAGCGTACAATACTGCTCCCAGAGTTCGGACTGACTCTGAATAACGGCTCATTTTTAGCAAGCGTAACAAGCGCAGGACACGAATTAAATTAACGAAGTTTAAAGTAGGAAATAACAGCAATAAGCAAAAAGGTAAGATGGAAATTAAATCTATCAAACTTAGCGGTGTAAGAGCATATCTCAATCTTCCCCAAAGTGGGTGGCTGTATCTGCGATCGACTGTAGACACCCACAGCCTTAAAATATATTCTATTGTAAATACTAAGGAGGAAAAAATTTCTATATTTGCCAAAATCGATGTGTACTCTGGCGACAATGTGGGGGAAGTAGAAGCAATAAAAGCTGCGACATCTATCAGGATTAAAGAAGTTATGAAAACATCATCGGCTAAACTGTATAAATTGCTTGATTCTGAGGTTTCTAAAATTTCATAAATTATAGCTTTGATTTTTTTACGCATCTGAGTTGGTCCTAAAAACTTAGCAATTAACGCTCGCGGTTGACTACAGTATAAGCAATTAAATTCAAAAAATTAAGCAGGAGTGGCCCTAAAGCTAAAAAATGGGCTTCTTCAGAGAGGCTCTTGTTAAGAAATTCAATATTTCTCAGGGAAAGTGGGTTGTTTGGGGCAACGGCGTTCTAGTAAAATTTAGAGTTAATCTGGAAAGAATTTCAAACTATTACTGGGTTTGCAGGCAAAAATCATGAAGGTAGCCGTATTCAGCACCAAATCCTACGATCGCACATTTCTGGAAGCAGCGAATGTCGGCGGCAAACACGATTTAGTTTTTTTTGAACCGCGTCTGAACCTGGAAACCAGCGTTTTGGCTGCTGGATTTCCGGCAGTCTGCGCGTTCGTGAACGACTCCTTGGACGCGAAAACGCTGCTCAGCATTGCCGAAAAAGGCGTCCGCTTGCTGGCCCTGAGATCGGCGGGATTCAATCACGTCGATTTAGCAGCAGCGAAGGATTTAGATCTAACTCTCCTCCGAGTTCCTGCTTATTCTCCCTACGCAGTCGCCGAACACGCAGTTGCTCTGATTTTGTCCCTCAACCGCAGAATCCATCGGGCTTACAACCGCGTCCGCGAAGGCAATTTCGCCCTAGATGGCCTGTTGGGTTTTGACCTTCATGGCAAAACGGTGGGAATCGTCGGAACAGGGAGAATTGGCGCAATTACTGCCCAAATTCTGCACGGATTCGGGTGTCGCCTGCTGGCATACGATGTTTACCAAAACCCAGATTGCCTCGCCCTAGGCATGGAATACGTCGCACTCCCGGAACTATTCGCCGCCTCTGATATTGTCAGCCTCCACTGTCCGCTGATACCGGAAACTTACCATTTGATAGGTGCAGAGGCGATCGACCAAATGAAACCGGGGATGATGCTGATCAATACCAGCCGCGGTCAGTTGATTGACACTGAAGCTGTTACCAAAGGACTGAAGTCTGGTATAATTGGCTACCTCGGTTTAGATGTTTACGAACAAGAGACGGATCTGTTTTTTGAGGATTTGTCAAATCACGTCATTCAAGACGACGTATTTCAGCGTTTGCTGACTTTCCCCAACGTCCTGATTACCGGACACCAAGCTTTTTTCACCGAGGAAGCTTTGAAAAATATCGCCGAAACCACGATCGGCAATATCACCGACTTTGAACAAGGACGCCCTTGCCCGAATCAAATCGACCTCGATCAAGTGAAAAAATGAGTCAAAAGACCGATTTGGCAGCGAAGGCAATTGTTTAAAATCAAGTCATATCGTTATTTTTGCTTGCAATTTGTGAAACTCTGCCTTAGTCTCATCAATTAGTCCCTGCAGCGCGGATGCTGTGCTAATTGCCGGAGAATTATACTGGCAGCAATTCACAGCCTGCAATTTTACCTGACAACGGAGGAAGTATTCAATGACACAAGCTAACTTTTCGGACGAGACACAAACAATCACTGAAGTCGTGACAGTAGATCTGGTTGAGGACAAACCGGGGGTCATGACTACAGTGACAACCACAGAAACAACGGCCAGCCAGTTCCAAGATATTAAAGACCAAGTTATTACAATTTTGTCGGAACTTCCAGCCTATCTCTCTAATTTTTTTGCTGACTACCAAAAGCCCCTCATAACAGTTGGTTTAATCCTGGCAGGCGGTATTAGTATTAAGGTAATGCTGGGAGTTTTAGGTGCTCTTAATGATGTCCCTTTGGTAGCTCCAATTTTTGAGTTGATTGGCATGGGATATACGGGTTGGTTTGTTTACCGCTATCTGCTCAAGGCTTCTGATCGCCAAGAGTTGTTAACGGAAATTGATTCTTTAAAAGAACAAGTTGTAGGTAAAGATTCTTAAACGGATGTTGAAGGAAGAGGGAAGAAGGAAGAAGGAAGAAGGAAGAAGGAAGAAAGAGGATTTTTCCCGCTCTCCCCTCTCCAAATCTCGGACTCCTCCCTCTCCCCCTCTCCCACTCTCCCGCTCTCAATTTGGATGGAAAACTTGTTGTAAAGTGGCGGTAAAGTCGGGGTAGGAAATGGCAGCAGCTTCTGCCCGGTGAATGTTAGTAATACCTGTGGCGTTGAGCGCTGCGATCGCCAAACTCATCGCTATTCGGTGGTCGGTGTAGCTGTCAACATCCGCGCCGGTTAAAGGAGTTCCCCCGGTAATTTCTAAACCGTCGGGTAACTCGGAAATTTGGGCTCCCATGCGGTTGAGTTCTGCAGCAGTCACGGCCAGCCGATCGCTCTCTTTGACCCGCAACTCGGCCGCATCTCGAATTATTGTAGTACCCGATGCAAAGACCGCCGCTACGGCCAAAATCGGGATTTCGTCAATCAGTCGGGGAATTAAGTCGCCAGCAATGGTGCATCCCCGCAATTGGCCGGAACTGCGAACCAAAATATCCGCTACTGGTTCCCCAGCCGCCTCTCGCTGATTTTGCAGTTCAATGTCGGCGCCCATCATTTCCAAAGCTTCTAAAATGCCTGTACGAGTTGGGTTGACGCCGACATTTTCGACTACGAGTTCCGAACCCGGGACGATCGCCCCAGCAACTAGCCAAAAAGCCGCCGAACTAATATCCCCCGGTACAATCACATTCTGCCCTTGCAGTTGTGTCGGCCCAGTGACTGTCACGCTACAAGTTTCTGGATCGACGCTCAATTGGGCTCCAAACGCTCGCAGCATCCGCTCGCTGTGATCCCGCGACAGAGCAGGTTCTGTGACTGTAGTTTCTCCGCTTGCCATCAAACCGGCGAGCAAAATGCAAGATTTAACTTGAGCCGAGGCGATCGGAGAATGGTAGTGAATCGGTTTTAACTGCTGTCCGAGTATCCCTAAAGGAGCTAAAGAATTGCTTTTTCGACCCCAAATTTGCGCTCCCATTTGTTGCAGCGGTTTAATGACGCGCGACATCGGGCGCGATCGCAAAGAACTGTCACCTGTTACTGCATAAAAACGCCCCGGATGAGAAGCTAAAATTCCCAACATCAGCCGCATCGTCGTGCCGGAATTGCCAGCGTCCAAGACTTCTACAGGCTCCTCTAACTCGCCAATTCCGACGCCCGTGACTGTCACCCGTTCCGCGTTGAGTTCAGAAACTTTGGCTCCCAGGAGCGAGAAACATTTAGCCGTGCTGCGGGGGTCTTCCCCTAGGAGTAGTCCCTCAATAGTAGTTTCACCTTGGGCGATCGCACCCAACATCAAAGCTCGGTGAGAAATCGACTTATCGCCCGGAACTCGAATCCTCCCCACCAGTGACAAGCCCGAGGCCGGTTTTTGAATGCTTAAAGTTTGGCTTTTGTCAAGAAGCGTAGTAGTTATAATGTCAGCTTGCATTGAGATAAACTAGGATTGGATGGCGTTAGCTATCCTACCTTTTTCCCAGTCCTAAGTCAGTTGTCTTTTGTACGGCCTGCGGGTTTTTTCCCAATGTGTCCGGTTAACTTAAAGGCTGATTAAACTCGCCCGGAGACTCCGCTGTCAGTTCTCGATGACACGGGAGTGCGGACGCAACGGCACGGATTTCACTTTAATTCACATTAATTTCACAAATATTATCCGTGTATCTGCTTAGATTTCATGTCCAGCTCTCAGTTATCGACCAGATGATTGAAGTTTGACTAAACAATTTTAGATTTTCGATTGCGAGTTGTAGATTTTTCATTTTTTTAAGCAAAAGCTCCGGAATTTGGAACCCAGCCAATCTAAAATCTAAAGTCTAAAATCTCCAATCTCAAACCGCCCGATCCACAACAACTCCTAAACTTTTATTTATGCTGACCCATCACCGCAAGCCTGTAAGTTTATCGCTCGTATCCACAGATTTACCTTTGTGGTCAGTTGTTGAAACCGCTGCTACGCTTTATCAAAAAGACCAAGAGCGCTTTCACTTGTTGTTGCACGAACCAGCAATAATCGATCGCGAATTTTCCGACGGCTCCGACGAATCGGCCGAGCAAGTTGCAATCTTACCCCCAACTACAAAACCCCGGTTGCTCTGGCTAGAAGTTTCGCCCTATCGAGTCATTATGACGATGCAAGGAAACGGCAAATACAGTTACCGCCACTGCTGGGAACGAGGAATGTACGGCCTGAGCCGTTATTGGCTTCAGGGTGAATCGCTGGCGACTCCCGAACAGTTGCGACTCCGCAACTTCACTCGCAACTTGACGCTGACAGGAAAGCCGGAACCGGATCACTTGCAGTTAGAATACGAGTTGTGGTCGGAGAAAGTGCAACTCGGTCGCTATATTTTGAATCTAGAAATTCATCACTAAGTTGGGTAATTGCAAAGGGGTAGATAGTAGGTGAAGGCGACGCATTCCTCAAATTCCTTCAGCCGCTGTGCGTTGTTGGGGTTTGCGTGGCCATCTCAAAACTCAAAACTTTTAGCCTTTAGCGCTCGCTCTTACAATAATTAATCAGTTTGCTAGTCAAAGCGTCTTGATTTGCGGCTGCTTGATTCGCCTGTTGGCCGGCTCTAATAATATCTGCTTGAGCTGTTTGGATTTGCTCTCGACCTTCTATACTTGTAGAAGCGAGATTGCCAGCCTGAAGACTTTTGCTTATGTCGCCGAGTGCTTGACTAATTTCCTGGAAGGATTTAACCAATGGCTCCTGAATTTCTTTGAGGGTTGGATCTGTTATTCGCAGATCTTCAAGTTCATTCGCTATCAGGTTCAAATTTTTAGCTAAATTGTCGGTTGTTGCAGCATCGTTGCTGTCTTTATCAACATCCATGAGAGCGTTGCCTTTGTTGACAATTTCAGTAAATTTAGTACACTGGACAGCTCGGCTATCGCTGCAACTAATCGTCAGCGTACAGCAAGCAACAACTATCAGCAGGATGGCAATCTGTTTGCGAAAAAAGTACATGAACCCTCGGTTGCAAAAAAAAGTAGATTCTGGGATTTTGTCGTAGAGTGCGTCAGCGATTAGCCGATATATCGACTGTCGAAAAACTTTCGCGGCATTCCGACACGCTCTACTAAGCTAAACTACGTACCTGTTTAGGAACTATGGTCAAAAACAGCAATAACCTAAAGAAGGGAAGCATTTGGGGATATCTTACCCTGCTTTTGCCTATTTCCTTGACGGCGGTTGCCAGTTTCGAGTCGGGAAGGATGTTTTGGGCGATCGCCACCACAGCGGGCATTGCTTGGGCTTGCAGGCTCTACCAGCAGCAGCAAAAACATAAACTCGCTCATTTAGACTCGGTTTTCTATAAGTTGATCAAGGAAAATCAAGGGCGAGTTACGGCTTTGGATTTGGCGATGAATGCGAAACTCCCGGGAGAAAAGGTTCAAGAGTATCTCGACGAACGAGCCTCTGAGTTTGCCGCAGATTTTGAAGTGACGGAACAAGGCGGAATTTTGTATTATTTTCAAATAGCTCCACCTGTCAATCAAAGCGAAACAGCTAATGCGGGAATAGCTGTTCAAGAGCCTCCCACAAATCGGGAAAAAGCACAAGATAAAAAACCAAATTTATTCCCCATTGCTCAAACCAAGACTCCTGAAAAGCCCAAAATCTCTTTTACCCAGACGGAACTCTCCCGCAGATTCAAAGTTCATGCAACTACGATCGGCAAGTGGAAACTTAAGCCGGAGTTTGCTCAGTGGAGCCGCGAAAAAGACCCGGAGGATCTCGCCTGGGAATATTCTACAGAAAACAAGCGATTTTATCCCAAAGATTGATTTCCTCCGGTATTCGCCAAAATATCTCAAGAAACCCGGTTTATACGAGGCTCTGCGCTTAGTAACGAAGAATTTGGCAAGAAACCGGGTTTCTGAGACTTAAGCGCGCCCAGCATTGATTTTACTGCCGTTGACCGATCGACCTCTTTAGGTTATTTTAAGTAAAATGCTCTATTGTTGAGTTTGCCAAATAAAAATCGGTAAATTCGATCGTCCTATCTGTGACTTTTTTCTCCTATGTCCAAAACAACCTTGCGAGTAGTCGCCCGCCTCGCTGCCTTTCCCGACAAAGTAGCAGAACTTAAATCTCTGCTGCTGAGCATTATGGAGCCCACTCGCAAAGAAAAAGGCTGCATCAAATACGAACTCCTGCAAAATCAAGCCGATCCCACAGATTTTACCTTCGTTGAAGAGTGGGAAAGTGCAGATTTGCTCGAACTACACCTCGGTTCAACTCACATTCAAGACGCCGTGCAGAAATTAGACGGTTTGGCCGTTGGGCCTCCAGATATCCGTCGCTATGAATTGCTAGCTTAATCCGGTTTGTAGAGCAATTTTATTAATGTTTATAAAATAGCTTCGCCCCCCTAGCCCCCCTTACTAAGGGGGAAACAAGAGTTCAGTTTAAATTGAAGCACAGCTAAAAAAATTATGACAGTAGCAACAATAAAACAGTTATTTATTTATCCAATTAAAGGACTGACACCGCAAGAAATGTCGGAGTTTGCTTTAACAGCAGGACACGGAATTAAGGGCGATCGAGCTTTTGCCCTCATGTTTGCAGATAATATTGAAGCTGCAAAGATGCCCGCAGATAATGTGCCTTGGATGAGCAAAAAACATTTTGCCGTTCAAAATGATTGGCCTCTGTTAGCAGCTTTGGAATGCGATTATCAACCGGAAACGACGCTTTTAACAGTCAAGCGTCAAGGAGTTGAAGTGTTATCCGCAGAAACGAACACAGCAGCGGGGCGCGATCGCATCGGCGCTTTTTTCACCGAATATCTGGCGGCTATTGAACCAACAAAAGAAGCGAGACACCCGCAGTTTGCACCTTTGCAATTAGTGGGCGACACCAGCGGCGAAACTCGCTATCCCGATCGAGAACCCGTACACATTTCTTTACTCAGTCAAGCCACATTAGACCAATTAACAGAAATTGCTCTTCAAAACATTGACGTGGGCCGATTTCGCCCGAACATTGTGCTAGAAGGTATGGCCGCTTGGTCAGAATTTGAGTTGATCGGAAAACAGTTTCAATTAGGCACGGCGCGCATAGAAGTTACAGCACGAATCGGTCGCTGTGTCAATATAGAAGTGAATCCAGAAACAGGCGATCGGGATATTTCCCTACTCAGTTTACTCCAAAAGGAATTCGGTCACGCACAAACTGGAGTTTTAGCCAAAATTATCAACAGCGGCACAGTTAAAATCGGCGATGTTTTGACTTCTTATTAATAAAAACCAACATTAAGATTGTGAATTCTGCCTAACTTCCTCTACTGATAAACCGAGTGCTTCTGCCACTTGCTCTGTATTCAATCCCATTGCCAACAACCGAGGGATGGCATCCCGCCGTGCTTGGGCTTCTGCACTCAAAGCCTGCTCTGCTAAGGAAGCTCGTTGCTGTTCGACAGCAGCTCGTTCTGTACCTGTCAGCAGCAAATTGCCCTCGCTGTCCCACCACCGCAGCCACAGCATTGTCTGGTTTTGATACCTGCCTTCCCACAGTCCTAATTCTACGCCCATTGGCGCGATCGGATAATGACCGCGATCGTTCGGAAGCAACTGCTGGTAAAACCCGTTGTTCAGGTTGTAAACCTCCAGTCTGCCACTATTGATCTCATAGATGCCATAAAACGGAATCCGCATGATCCGCTCATATACCCAAAACTTCCCAGGTCTTTGCGCCGCTCCAACTTCCGAGTACGATAGTGGGGTTGTGTCCCGCTCTTCTGAACCATCTCCTGATGCGAACTCCAAAGCAATCATCGGAGCCATGAATTCCCGCCACAGCACGTAAGAGCGACGAATCTGATTTCCTAATGTTGGTGGCACATTCGGCACGTAGAACCAGTCTGGAGCTTCTGCTCCCTTTTCAAGCGGGTCAGTTTCTCGCCAGTAAATGCCACAGTCTTGCCCTATAGCATATTGTCCATCGGGATGAAGCTCTTGCAACACCGACCCGATCGAATCAGTCAAAATAATACTCTGGGGATGCTCCTGAAAATTCTTCACAAAAGTGCCATCTTCCTCTGGCAGTTGAGTGTGGTCGGGGAAGGGAGAGGGAAGGACAATCTTTTCGGTTGCCGGGGTCATGCTACCTCTCAAGTATTGCAACTTACCTGAATATCTTAACTCATCCTGCTTCCGCCACCCTCACCTTATTACCAATCAAGTTCAGAAAACTCGTGCCAAAATGTTGAATCTCCAAAAAATTAGCATAAGCAGGAGTTGACTTGTAAACTCTAAAAGTCCGCATAATCCCTAAAGTCGCCGCACTTTCCAGCGGGCCGATAAAGCTAGTATCCCTGTCCAAAAAATGAGACTGCTTCGCCCAATGTGCCATCTGTTCAGAATTCAAAAAATAGCAGCCGGAATGAGGATTCAACGCCCGCTCAAAAGCGACTGTTTGTTCCATGATTTTTCCCATTAACTGCCGCTGCTCCTCTACATTTTGAAACGGAGAAGTCGCTGAGTCGGCTAAATCACCATCAACATATGCTTTAAAAACCGCGCCTTTAGGCGCTATTTCATAGCGATTAGGTTGCAGCAAATTCCCATTTCCCCCGTGATGCGTAAACCACTTTAATTTACTAAAAAACCACGGATCGTGCAGAACTAAATCATCTTCCAAATAACAGAAATAATCGTATTTGTTAAGACACGCTCGCAAAACTGCTTGACACTCAAACCCCAAAAGCAGCGGTTCGCATTTGGTAGCGTGGTGCATAAAACATCTGGGCTGCACGGGCAGTTGAGGCAACAGATGATAACCTTGAGTAGTGCAAATAACAATGTCAATTTCGTGCTGTTGAGATTGATTTGCTGGGATAGTTGCACATTCGCTAATGTCAATCATGGACTGAGATTTGCCGTACAAAGCTTGCAGCGCTGTCACGCAAGCGGTTAAAGCATTCAGTCGCGGTTGCGGATCATTTCGCTGGGAAGCGTGTTTGCCCTCGCCGCTGGGATTGTAAAAGTGAGCAATAGTGAATAGAATTCGCATTGGTGTGGAGTAACAATTAGAAATTAAACAATAAAACAGTAAGATCGCACAATAACCCTATAAATCTTACCGCATTTAGTCACCAAATAACTCCGGCAGGCGATCGCGCAACTCAGCATTTAAACGTGGCAACTCGTCCCGCATCTGTAAGTACCAATCTCGCCGCTGTCGGTAGTGTCGGCACAGCAAGCGGTTGTCGCGCACCCATTCGTAAGCATTCGCGGCTATTTCCCGGCGCCGAGGAGTGTCTGAAATCAGCGAATTTAGTTTGGTTTCAAACTCTTTTTCATATCTATAAATCAATCCTGTTTCACCTTCGACAATCGAATGTTCGTACACGGTGGGACTTGCCAGCACCGCTACTCCCCGCGCTGCACATTCAATAAATTTTAAGTCGGATTTCGTTTCGTTAACCGGGTTGGAAACAAGCGGGAGCAAAGCTATATCGCAACTGTACATGATTTCTTGATACCGTTCGTAACTGCAAAACGGTTCAAATTCTTTTTGCTGTATTTTCAAGGATTCAAAAAATTTTCGGTCGTGGATTACTTTAACTCGAATCCGGTGCTTGTGGGCGACTAAAACTCGATTGAGTGCTGCCATAATCGGCTGCCAATCTTTTTCGCGGTTGAGTGC
This sequence comes from Microcoleus sp. Pol1C5, assembly GCF_036701115.1. NCBI lineage: Bacteria > Bacillati > Cyanobacteriota > Cyanophyceae > Oscillatoriales > Microcoleaceae > Microcoleus > Microcoleus sp. Pol1C5. Next base: position 14,496 of record NZ_JAUBQE010000029.1, read on the forward strand.
ACCAAAAAATATTGTGACTGTATCTTCTGCCGGATAAACTCGCGGCGGAGGTAGATAAGCTAATTGATTGGGAAATACAGCCACATTTGGATTGTATTGGCGCAAAATTTTTGCGAGGGGTTCTGTAGAAGTTTGCACGCAGTGACAGCCGCGATAGCTGAGGTAATTATTATCTGCATATTCGCGGCGGCGGATGGGATTGTCGTCAATTTCAGCTACTATTAAATAGCCTTGTTGCAACAGTTCTTTGAGCTGGGGAATATAGCCGGGATATTGCATAATTGTCCGCTGCCAAATGAAGACTTTTTCTTCTTCCGGCAGAGGGGGAATTAATCCTGCTGTTTTCACGCCGGATACGGTGCGGACACCGGGAATTGTGGCGCTAAATTTGTCCGGTTCCAAAACTCGCACGCGATCGCACCCTGTAGGAGCCATAATGATAGTCTGAATCAGCAGTCTGCGCGCAGGTACGGTCGATTTGGTCGATCGCACGATATAATGTTCAGCACCTGTTTCCGTAGCAAAGCTGCTCGATGTGAGCTCTAAAGCCTTGACCATTGGATTCAGTAATTCCTGAAAGTGGACAAAATTTTCGGTTTTGTGTCCCTTTCCTTGAAATTCATAAACCTGCAATCCGGCTTGAGCAAATAGTGATTTAATACTTTCTAGGGTAAACCAGTGCTGCATCTTGCTGTCGGGATTCTCCCACTGCCCCCGCAGCAGATTGACAATTCGCCGCCAGTATTGAACATTAGGGATTCTAGCGAGAATTTGCCCCTCTGGATTCAGCAAAGCACTGTATTGCTTGAGGACTTCCCAGGGATTTTTCAGATAGGGTAGCAAGTCGCCAAAAACCAAACAATCGACGGTTCCTGGAGCGATTTCGAGACTTTCGAGGGCAATTTCTTCAATATCGGCTACCGTCACCCAGTTTAGCCGATCGACGGCAATTTTAGCTTTTTCTCGATCGCATTCAATGCCAATATACTGACAATGGGGATTGATCAGTTTGTACTGTTCGCCCGTCGAACCCGTACCGCAGCCAATTTCAACAATGACTTTAGCATCCGGCGGTAGCAGCTTCAAGAAGTCGTGGTTGGCGCGATCGCTCACTTTGTCTAAAATTCCTGATTAGTTTATCGTAAAATAAAACAGAGCCACCCATGCCGACAGACAACCAGCCGAAGGTTAGCATTGCGATGCCAGTATACAATGGCGATCGCTATCTTTGTCAAGCACTAAAATCTCAGTTGCGAACTTTTTTTCTTTTCTCTTCTCTTGGTCTACGTTAAGAGCGTTTCCTTTAAATCTTACTCACAAATCCTCCAGGATTGCTATATGTTAGCAAATATTCTGCAAAATTATAATTTCTTCTCTAGCCTACCTTTTTGAGCGCACTTGAGCTGATTAATTCTGCTTTTTCTCAAAAAAACCACACTACACTGTGCTAAATACATTAGAAACTATGAACCCTATTCGAGGAATGAACATCGCCGGCTACATCAACGGCGAATTTGGCATAGGAGAAGGTGTCAGAGCAAATATTAGGGCTGCAGAAGCCGCCGGGATTCCCTTCGCCATAAACAATTTTACCCACAGTCCCCACCGCAAGAAAGACACCACCTATCAAAATTTTAGCCAAGATAATCCCTATCCTGTAAACTTAATTCAAGTCAACGCCGATGAAGTTGCAACCTTTATCAAACATACAGGTTCCACCTATTTTGAAAACAAATACAATATCGGCTTTTGGGCTTGGGAACTTCCGGCATTCCCCCCAGAATGGCAGCCAGCATTTAATCACTTTCACGAAATATGGACTTACAGCAACTATTGCGCCGAAGCAATTGCAGCAGTAGCGCCTATTCCGGTTATCAAAATCATGCCTAGTATTGCTCTCCCCGCACCTTCCCTGAACAGAGAAGCACTGAATTTACCGAAAAATAAATTTATTTTCTTGTTTGTATTCGACTTTTCTAGCCGCATCGAGCGCAAAAATACTTTAGCGACAATTCAAGCATTTAAGCAAGCTTTTGGCGAAGATAACAGCGTATTATTGGTCATCAAATCTTCTAATTCCCAGAAATTTTCAGCAGCGCAAGCATCCTTAAACTCAGCCATAGCAAATAATTCAAATATCAAACATCTAGACGGATATTTGTCCAAAAATAAACTTAACGGCTTGCTCTATAATTGCGACTGTTATGTATCGCTGCACCGCTGTGAAGGATTCGGCTTAACAATGGCTGAAGCCATGTTTTACGGCAAACCCGTAATTGCCACCGGCTATTCATCAAATACAGAATTTATGAATGTCGGCAACAGCTATTTAGTCAAGTATAAGTTAATCCCAATTGAGAAAGATTTCGGACCTTACAAAAAAGGCAATGTTTGGGCGCAAGCGGATGTCGAACACGCTGCTGATTTAATGCGTCATGTCTTCAACAATTACCGGGAAGCTCAGCAAGTTGGAAGAATAGCTGCTGATGAAATTAAGAGTTTACTGAATCCGTCAAATGTCGGGAGAAAAATTCAAAACCGTCTCGAATATATTGCCGGAATTACAGATAATTACAAAAGCTTGGAGGGCGGAATACGGAAAAAGTCCTCTCAGGGGGCGACAGTAAAAAATGCACGACCTTTAGTTAGTATTTGTATTCCGACATACAACGGTACGGCATTTATTGGCGAAGCGATTCAAAGTGCTTTGGCCCAAACTTACCCTAACATAGAACTGATTATATCCGACGACGGTTCCACAGACGAAACAGTTGCGATCGCCCAATCCTTCCAATCCCAAACCTCAGTCGATTTCCGCATCGTACTGCACCGCAACTACGGCTTATCACAAAACTGGAACTTTTGCATATCCCAAGCAAAAGGTCAATACATCAAGTTTTTGTTTCAAGACGACTTGCTCGCACCAGAATGTATTGAAAAAATGGTCGCCGTCGCCCAACAAAACCCAGAAATAGGTATGGTTTTCTCCCCGCGAGGCATCACCATAGCTGAAAATGAATCTAACCCGATTTTGCGGAAAGCTTCCCAATCAATTAAAGATTTGCATAAAAGTTGGTCTAATTTAAAATCTATTCAGCCAGGAAAAGAATTATTGGCAGATACTAACTGCTTGAGCAACCCCATAAACAAAATTGGCGAACCGAGTACCGTCTTAATTGCCACCAGAGTCTTTGAAGAAATAGGATTATTTGATTCGGGATTATCTCAGTATGTAGACTTAGATATGTGGTGGCGAATCATGGGGAACTATCATATCGGATTTGTAGACGAAAAACTGTCGTCACTGCGGATTCATCCCGAACAACAAACTTGGAAAAACTTCGCTGCTGGGGAAAATCATAAAGATGTAGTCAGATTTTACAAAAAACTACTAAATAGTCCTGATTACAGTTTCCTGGATCAACAAATCCAACAGAAAATTCGCCAAAAGTTGGCATTGAGAACCCAGCCGAGTTTATCGGAATTGTCAGCAATGCTTGAGCAATACAATAAATTCCCCTCAAAACAGCATCTTCTCGTGCTGCGCCAATACCGCCAACAGCTAGCTGAATATTGGCTGAATTTGCCAGCGAGAAAATTAGAAAATTCTTACTTGAAAGACATGGGCAAAGCTCATAAATTGCTCCTAAATAGCGCCCTAAAAAATGAAATTTTAACTGAGGAAGAACAAAGTTTTGTCCAGCAGTTATCCTCGAAACTTGCTGAAGGAGGGGAAATTGCCGAGAAGATGCAATATCTCCTCGCAGCGATGCTGTACCGCGACGCTTATCAGTTGCCACTTGAGTATAAAAATGCAGCAATTCCCCAGTGGTTTTTTGAGGAGTTTTTGAAATTTATATTTCAGTTTCCCGGTTATTTTAAACAAAACTGGGAAATTGAAAGGTACTCTGAATATTTCCAGCAGTTAATCAAGTATGTCGCTGCTAATATCGCCAGTTTTCCCGATTCAGAAGTGTGGCGTTATTTGGTGGCTTTTATTGCGAAAACAGTTAGCTTCCAAGCTTTGTATTTGAGCGAAGCAAATCAGCTTAATGTATTGAGTCATCGAGCTGATATTCTGGAATTTTATTTGAAAAATATCGGCTGTCAAATAGAATGGAATTTTCCTCCAAAAGAACCAGAAACAACTAAAATTCGAGTTGGCTTTTTGCTTGATAAAATTAGTGATGAATGCGAGACTCGTGCTGCACTTCCGAGTTTTGAATATTTAGACAGAAGCAAATTTGAAATTATCGTGTACTATTTCCAGGTACAAGACGAGCGACTAGGGAAATATTGCGAAAATTGCGCCGATAAACTGGTGCAACTGTCAGAAGATTTGCCCAATCAAGTCCGAGAAATGCGATCGCACGATTTAGATATTCTGCTAATCTGCACCAATACTACCGACACTTCTCAACCAAGCGCGCTGCTGTGCCTGCACCGACTAGCGCGAGTGCAAATAGCTACCGGTGCATCAACCCCCGCCACCACGGGCGCCCGAAATATCGATTATTTCATGGCCGGAGATTTGGCATTGCCTCCAGGTGCAGCAGCAGAGTATCGCGAAAAATTAATTACTTTAAAAGGATCGGGAGTTTGTTTAAGCTATAGTGTAGGATCGGCACCTGCCATAGTTGAACCGACTCGCAGCAGTTGGGGAGCTACAGACGAATCTGTAGTGTTCATGTCCGGCGCTCAAGCTTGGACAATTATCCCAGAATTGAGAGAAACTTGGGCAAAAATTATTGCGGCTGTACCAAATTCTATTTTAGTTTTGTATCCCTTTAGTTCCCGCTCAGAAAACTATCCGACAGTGCCTTTTTACAACCAAATTCGATCGCTCTTTGCCGAATTTGGGGTTGAGAAAAAGCGCTTAGTTGTGATTAAAGCGCTGCCATCTCGCGCAGATTACATAAAATGTCTGGAATTGGCTGATATATATTTAGACTCCTATCCATACAGCAGTGCCTGCTCCTTAGCAGAACCCCTGTTGGCCGGGTTGCCAGTAGTGGTAAGAAAAGGGCAAACAACTCGATCGCGACAATCAGCCGCAGTGATCGAAGAACTGCTAATTCCGGAACTGGTAGCAAACAGCGAGAACTCTTATTTAGATCTGAGTACAGCACTGGGAACCGACCCAGAACTGCGGCGGCACTACCGCGATCGAATTCAGCAAAAAATGGCGGCAAACCCGAAATATCTCGACAGTCGCGCTTGCTCGACCCAACTCGGAACACTCTTTGAAAGACTATTCCGAGAGTGAAGGAAGAAGGAAGTTCAGCAACTAAGCAGTGTACGGGGTTTAGCGGATGGATGTTGAGGGAAAAAGGAAGATGGCAGAAGTAAAGATTTTCCCACTCTCCCACTCTCGCATCCCGTTACCATTAGGAGACCCGCGGGGAACCCCTCGCTAGGCAGAGCGTCAAGAAATAGACAGCAATAGCGCTAGCCCACTGACGGTCTGCTATCATCGGGGAATCGAGGGGTTAGTGGTTGTCGCTCTTTTCCTGCCACAGCTAAATTAAAAGGGGAAGCGCAAGTCAGTTGGAGATAAAAAAATGACAGGACTTTTTCAAATAGGCGATAAATTACTGCAAGCTCAGGATATGCCATCGCTCCTGAAGCGGTATCAGTTAATGCCGCAATTCTTGCGCGGTGTAATAGTAGACCAAGCGATCGCATCCTTTAGTTGCAGCGACGAAGAACGCAAATCCGCCGTCGAGAACTTTCTGGCACAACACCAACTGACAGCCCCCGAAGCCAAAGAAGCTTGGCTGCGCGGTCAAAACATGACGGAAGAAGAACTTCAAGAGATGGCCGTCAGGCCCTTGCTGATCGAAAAATTTAAGCAAGCCACTTGGAGACCTAAAGTAGATAATTATTTTTTAACCCGCAAAGCCAGCCTAGACCATGTAGTCTATTCCCTGGTACGCACCAAAAATCCAGCACTAGCAAACGAACTTTACTTTCGCATCCTCGAAGGGGAACAAACCTTTGCTGAAGTGGCCCGGGACTATTCCGAAGGACCAGAGTCCAAGTCAGGCGGGTTGTTGGGCCCAGTACCCCTCAGCCAGCCCCACCCGGCAATCAGCAAACTTTTGTCCGTCAGCCAGCCAAATCAACTCTGGACGCCGCGTCCTCTGGCAGAATGGATGGTAATTATTCGACTAGAAAAGTTCATGCCAGCCCAGCTCGATGAATCGATGCGGCTGCACTTGATTAACGAACTCTTTGAAAGCTGGCTCACCGAACAGATCTCGCAAATAGGCCCGCTACAGCCCCTCTCTTCCGTGTCTTCAATATCATGACCGAAAGCACTTTCGTCTGGGGCCCCCGGATTTATCCGTGGAGACTTTAAAAAGCGTAGCATCCTGACAAAAACCCCCTGGATTCATGTGTGGATTCAATCTAAAATCTAAAATCTAAAATCTAAAATTGGATGACTTCTTCCGCTGTTTCCCTCTCCCAAATTCAGGATTTCCTAGCTCAAACACCTCCCTTTGACCGACTGTCAGAGACGGCTCTGACAGCCTTGGTGGCTAAATGCCAACTCCTCGGCTACCGGACGGGGCAACCCCTGTTTGAACGGGAAAAAATGCCGACTCAGGTGGCAATTATCTATCAAGGCCAGGCCCGGCTGCTGGGCTTTGACCAGCGCTCGCAGCGCCACGTAAGTTTGCGCTTGGTGCAGTCGAAGGAAATTCTCGGCTGGGCTGGCTTGCTCAGGGGAGTTCCCTGCGAAACGGCGATCGCTTCTACAGATGTGATCGCGATCGTCCTACCTGCCGAAGATTTCCTGAGCGTAGTGGAAAAACAGCCGACCTTTGGAGAAGCCTTTCGCGAACACTGTTCCTTGAGCGAAGTATTTGAACTGTTGAGCCTGGAATTGCAGCGCCAAGCCGACGGCACTTCCAATCTCAAGGAACTCACACTGCAAGCTTGGCAAGATGCGGCAGTTGTCAACGTGCCAAACGGCAACAAAAAAACTCAAGACCTCGCCAAAGAGCTAGATGGCGATCGAGTTTGGCTCGTCAGCAGTGGCGTCTTGGGCGACTTTCCCACCGGCAGCCGATTCTCTGTGGAAAACGCAGCCAAATCCTTAAAAGTAGAAGGCCGCCTCGGCGCGCGATTGGTCGGCTTCCGGGAACCCCCAGAACCCCAACCCGAAACAGACTCATTAAATGGCACGACAGAGATAGTAGGCCCTGGGCAGAATCCGCCCGGAAAATTGATCGAGGTTCTACCCGGCCCTGACCGTCCCCCAGAACCAGTAAGTGGCCAAACAAAGGATGCGGCGGCGAAATACCCAGTTTTCCGCGCCAAAGGGCAGATTGACAGTCCGCTAGCTTGCTTCCAGATGTTGAGCAAGTATTTCGGCCTTAAATTTCGTCGAGATATCATCCGCAAAGTTCTAGAAAATCAGTTAAAAACCGCTGGTTCTATCAGTCTGCAAGCCTGCGGGGCGATCGCCCAAAGCATCGGCCTCACGCCCCAATTGGCGCAAGTGCCAGCAGAAGCCATCAACCGCATCAAAGCCCCCGTAATGATTAAATGGCAAGATAGCTTTGCCATTATTTACAGCATCACCGAGCAAGAATTGGTGCTCGCCACGCCCGAACAGGGGCTGATGCGGAAGCGGATACCTCAGTTTAAAGAAATCTGGGGAGAATCAGGAGAAGTCCTGCTGCTGCAAGCTCCGCAAGTCGAACAAAAAGAGCAGTTCAGCTTCTGGTGGTTTGTGCCGGCGCTGATGGAACACAAGACAGTGTTTTTTGAGGTGTTACTCGCTTCGTTTTTTGTACAGTTATTTGGTCTTGCAAACCCATTAATCAGCCAAATAATTATTGATAAAGTCTTAGGTCAGCGCAGCATTGACACCTTGGATATTTTGGGGGCGTTTCTGTTAGGTGTTGCTCTGTTTGAAGGGCTGCTCAACGGATTGCGTACCTTTTTGTTTATAGATACCTCAAACCGCATTGATGTCAAATTGAGTGCAGAAGTCATCGACCACTTGCTGCGGCTCCCCCAAAATTACTTTGACAATCGGCGCGTGGGAGATCTGGTTTACAAATTCAGCATGATGGGCCAGATTCGGGAATTCATGACGAGCACAGCTCTGACAGTGGTTCTCGATGCAGTATTTTCGGTCGTTTACGTCGCCGTTATGCTCTCCTACAGCGTGCAGCTAACGTTTGTATCTTTGGCAGTGGTACCGATACTGGGGCTGATGATTGTTCTAATCAATCCGCTGGTGCTGCGCCTGATAAAACAAAGAAACAACCGTTTTGCTGACTCTCAATCTTATCTAGTGGAAGTAGTCAGCGGGATTCAAACTGTTAAGGCTCAAAATATTGAATTGAAATCCCGATGGGAGTGGTCGAGCCGCTATGCAAAATACATTACAGCCAGTTTTAAAACAATTATCACGGGGACTACGGCCGGTACGGTTAGCGGCTTTTTAAACCAGGTGGGTAACTTAGCTCAGTTGTGGGTAGGAGCTTATTTGGTACTGGGAAATGAGATTACTTTGGGTCAGTTGATTGCTTTCCGAATTATTTCCGGCAACGTGACTGGTTCGCTGCTGCGTTTTGTGAGCGTGTGGCAGAGTTTCCAAGAAGTCTCGATGTCGATCGATATGCTCAAGGATGTGGTAGATACGCCGACGGAAACCAGCGAGGAAGACCGCAGCAATATCCCGCTGCCCGCAATTCAAGGGCAGGTTACCTATGAGGAGGTTTCCTTCCGATTCTTGGAGAGCGGCCCACTGCAATTGGCTAATGTAAATTTGGAATTTCCCGCTGGCAGTTTTGTGGGAATTGTGGGGGGAAGCGGTTCCGGTAAGAGTACGGCGATGAAGCTGTTGCAGCGTCTTTATCCGCCACTGTCGGGTCGGATTTTTATTGACGGGTATGACATTTCTAAGGTGGAACTGTACTCGCTTCGCAGCCAACTTGGGGTGGTATTGCAAGATACTTTGCTGTTTAACTGCTCGGTACAGGAAAATATTGCTCTGAGCAATCCCGATGCGAGTACGGATGAGATTGTGCGAGCAGCAAAATTAGCGGTGGCTCATGATTTTATTATGGGCTTGCCTGCTGGCTACAATACGATAGTCGGAGAGCGGGGTTCGTCGCTTTCTGGGGGTCAAAGGCAGCGTTTGGCGATCGCCCGCACGATTTTGCAAAACCCGAAACTGCTGATTTTGGACGAAGCTACAAGCGCGCTTGACTACCATTCGGAACGCCAAGTTTGCAATAACTTAGCAGAAGCTTTCGCCGGCCGCACGGTGTTTTTCATTACTCACCGCCTGACTACCATCCAAAACGCTGATGTAATTATTATGATGGATCAAGGTTCTGTAGTCGAGCGGGGAACTCATAAAGAATTAATGGCTCTCAAAGGGCGTTACTACTGCCTCTTCCAACAACAAGAATCATCGAATACCTGATATCTAACAACTCACAACCGATCGCTAACGCTTAACAACTGAGAACTAACAAATGGCTATGAAATCGTTAATACTTTCTGAGCAACCAGTCATTCTCGAAAAACCAGCGATTTGGTCGCACTTGTTTTTGTGGATGATCATGCTGATGACCACTTCTGCTGTAGTTTGGGCTTATTTTGCTAGCGTAGAGCAAGCTGTCCCTGCTGTCGGCCAATTGGAACTCAAAGATGGTGCTAGAGACATTCAAGCACCTGCTACGGGCGCTGTCGTGAGACTTCACGTTGAAAATGGCGACCGTGTGGAAAAAAATCAGCCTCTGCTCACTTTCAACCCCCTTGCACCCAGTGCCGATTTAACATCGATACAGAAAACTAAAGAAGCTCTGGAAAAGGAAAATAAATTTTACGAAGATGTTGTCAACGGCAAAATTCAAGGCCCTGTTCCTTCTAACCTAGAATCAACAATCAAGGACAGACAGAGCCTCACGGCACAAAATCAAGTGCTGCAAGCTTTGATTGACGAACTGTACCTCAATCGGGGAGCTAGCGGAAATTTTGATGCAGCCCAGCAAGGACTTTATGTTAATTATCGATCGGAATTTCTGTCTCGCGTTGCTGCTGCTCAAGGCCAAGTTCAGGAGTTGGAAAAACAACTGAAGCAAGCTCAGGATGCTGAGAAAGCCGCCGGCGATCAAATGACAGTGGCACAGCAACAATTGGGTTTTGCCCAGAACCAATTAAATTATGCTCAGCAGCAGTTAGCTTCTTCGCAAGAGCAAGTAAAATCCGCCCTGGCTCAGAGAGATTTGGCCCAAGAACAGTTAGCGAAATCGCAACAAGTATTGAAGTCGAATCAAAACATCCTAGGCAGACTCGCCCCCCTGGTAGAGGAAGGAGCCATCGCTGAACTGCAAAAAGAACGTCAAGAGCAAGATGTTTTCAGAGGCCAAAGCGACGTTCTCAAACAGCAAGATCAAATCAAGCAGCGCGAAGGTGAAATCAACTCTCGCAGGGGCGAAATTAACACGCGCCTCGGTGAAATCAATACGCGCCGAGGCGAAATTAACGCGCGTCAAGGTGACATCCAAAAAATTACTGCTGAAATACAGCGTCACCAAGGAGAGCAAGCGCGCATTCAGGAGTCCATCAGCCGCGCCGAAGAACAGTTGAAAAACACCAAGGATTCCTGGGCAAAAGAACTTTATACCAAAATTGCTGAAAACGAGAAACAAATTGCCAGCAGCGATTCTCAGCTAAGCCGCTTAAAAGTGGAAAACCTGAAAAAGTTGTCCGAGGTGAACGCTCAGCTAGAAAAGGCTCAACAAAACCGCGACACTCAAGTGATGAAGGCTCCGGTATCGGGGGTAATCTTTGATTTGAAGCCTTCTACGAAGGAGAAAGCTGAGTTGGATATGGCCAAAGATCCGATATGCCAATCCATTATTAATTCGGTGGTCAAACCGGGCGAACCGCGCCCAGCACGCTGCGAAGAAGCTTATTACGAAGCGCAGCAAACTGAAAAGCTACTCAAAGTTTTGGATGACGATAACGGTCTGGAAGCAGTAGTTTACCTGGAAAACAGCAATGTGGCTCTGGTATTGGATGCTTTGAGACAGAAGCGGGCAAAATTGGAGCCGTATCACGGCAAGCAATTAGACGGAGAAAAGATTGACTGCGAAACAGGTAAAATTTGCGTTTGTCCAGAGAAGGAAGTTAACAGAGAGAAACTGGGTTTGACGAAATACCAATGCGTGCCTGTGGAAGTGAATGTAGAAGCTTTCCCGGCGATGGAGTTTGGTACTGCTGAGGGTGAAGTGATAGAGATTAGCAGCGATGCTGAGCCTCCTACTGAACTGCGGAAATACTACGCTTTCAAAACCAAAATTAAGCTCAAGAATCAGAAGTTTGTTTTGAACAAGGGCAAGGCAAATCAAGTTGAGGTTAACTTGCAGTCGGGAATGTCCGTGAGTTCTAATATCAATATCGGCAAGCGGAGTGTTTTGCAGATGTTTATCAACCGATTTACTGGGAAAATGGATACGTTCAAGACTATTAAGTAATTCGGTTAACCGAATTGAACGCGTGGCTTTTAGGCTGTTCGGAAACCCGGTTTTTTGAAGAAACCGGGTTTCTATGTGTTATGTTTTTCAACTTGTTTGTAGTAAGGAATGCAAGTCCCGGCTCAAACTATGAGGAGAGAAGTCTTCACTACAAACTTGATAAAAATTATTTAACCGGGTTTGATATAAAATGGTGATGGCAATCGGTGCGATCGCACTTTCATGAAAAAAATCATCTTATTTACTTTATACCTAATTCCTGTTGTCCTGTTAATCGGATTTGTAGCGAATTTTAGCGTTAACGTTCCCGTTGATGACGAGTGGAGGTTAGCGAGTCTTTTTGAAAAAATAGCTGCGGGAAATGTAACTTTTAACGATTTTTGGGCTTTGCACAGCAATCACCGGATACTTTTTCCGAAATTAATTATTGCTATTTTGGCTTTTGTTTCCCAATGGAATATTAATTATCAGTTGTGTCTCAGCATAGGTTTGGCGGCGATAACTTTTATCGCTATGTACAAGTTATCCTCGATGCAGGTTAAAAATGTTGGGGATAATTTGTTCCATCTAGCTAATATTTTCACTTGTATTTTGCTTTTCTCCCTGGTTCAGCATGAAAACTGGCTTTGGGGATTTCAAATCGCTTGGTTTTTAGTCAATTTGTGTTTAGTAGCTGCGGTTTATGCGCTGATTTCAACTCACAAATTATTGCCTAATCTTAGAATCTCTCTTGCTGCTGTATTCTGCTTTATTGCTAGTTTTTCGCTGGCTCAAGGCTTGCTTTCTTGGGTGGCAGCGATTCCTGCTGTGGTGGCTTTGCAGGGAAATGCAGCGCAGAAAAGAAAAAGGCTTATTGTATGGATGCTGCTATTCGTGGCAACTTGTGCTGTTTATTCAATTGATTATCATCCCAGTCGGAAAACAAGTATTATTTCATTGTTGAATAAGCCCCTTGTGGTAATTGATTACTTTTTGAGTTTGCTGGGTTCGCCAATTGTTCGCTTGTCGGGAATTTCGGCATTGGTAGGGGGACTAATATTTGCAACTTTTTTATTTTTTGGATTCCACTTTGGCCGAAAGATTAGCGAGCATCGTGAGGCTTTACCTTGGCTGTCAATAGGTTTTTTTTCTGTTTTATCGGCTCTGTTTATTACGGCTGGTAGGGCAGAATTTGGGGCGATTCACGCGATCGAATCGTCGAGATATACGACTAATTCGATTTTGCTGTTAATTGCTTTGGTTCAGCTAGGGCAATTGTTTGTCCGAGGTAATTATCAAGAAACAAAAGCAAGGTTAAAGAGTAATTATAAATTTATTTATCAGGTAGTAGCAGGGCTGTTAATTGCTACAATTATTGTTAACTCTCAACAGGCGATCACCCAATCTCGCTCGGCACTTTTTTACAAACAAGGCGCTCAAGATTGTTTGCAGTTAATTAACTATCTGGAACCCTCATATTTTTTTGATAATTCGCCCGAAAGCTGTTTGAGGGTGCTGAGTAAAAAAACGTGGCTGGTGAGAGAAGGCGCTGCAATTATCGATAAAATAGGTTGGATCAAGTTCGCGAAAAATGTAGAGTTTATTTCTAATACTGAGAAAGTTTACGGGTATTTAGACAAACCTCAAACCAGCGAGAAATCGGTGACTGTCAAGAAAAATGCTGCTGTCAAGGCTGCCGGTTGGGCGGTTTTGCCAGGAAATTTGAAACAACCAAATATTGTACTGCTATCAGTCGGCGATAAACAATCTTTTTTGGCTAACGCTTATGTAAATTTGGACAGTCCCGACATTGCTAAGAGTTTAAAATCTGAGTTGTACAACAATGCAAGGTGGGCTGTTGATTTGTCGGATAATAATTTGCCGATCGCCCAAACAGAAATTAAAGCTTGGGTGTATAATCCTGTTGACAACCAGTTTGTCCAGTTGCGTGGAGGATGAGGAGTGAAAATTTCTGTGATTATACCAGCCCACAATGAGGAGGGCTGTTTGTACGGTACTGTGCGGGCGATCGCCCAGACGCTCGATTTAGAAGGCATTCCGCACGAAATTTTGATTGTGAATGACAACAGTGTCGATCGAACAATTGATATTTGCCAGGAGTTGTCAGAGACTTTTGCCACAGTTAGATACATCAACAATCAACCTCCCAACGGTTTCGGATTTGCTGTGCGCCGGGGATTGGCAGAATTTGACGGAGATGCTGCGGCAATTGTGATGGCGGATGCTTCCGACGATCCGATGGATTTGGTAGCAGGATACCGCAAGTTGCAAGAAGGATATGATTGCGTTTTCGGTTCCCGCTTTATCAAAGGCGGCTTTATAGTTGATTATCCAATTCACAAGTTAGCAATTAACCGCTTAGCAAACTGGTTTGTCAAAAGTATTTTCGGCTTGCGGTACAGCGATGTCACCAATGCTTTTAAAATTTACCGCAGAGAAGTGATTGAAGGCGTACAACCGATTTTGAGCCATCATTTTAATTTGACAGTGGAACTGCCTTTAAAAGCAATTGTCCGGGGTTTCTCCTATACGGTGATTCCTCTGAGGTGGTACAATCGGACTGCGGGTATTTCTAAGCTTAAAATCAAAGAGATGGGCAGTCGATATTTGTTTATTGTCTTGTATGTCTGGCTGGAAAAACATCTCTCTCGCGGCGACTACCACCGGACTAGAAAGATAGCAAAAATAAAAGTGAATGCCTGAGAGAATTTTAATTGTGGGCGGTGCGGGTTTTATCGGTAGTTGTTTGGCAATTGGTCTGAAGAAACTGCACCCGGAATGGCAAATAATTTGTTTGGATAACCTGCGTCGCCGGGGTTCAGAATTGAATCTGCCTCGGCTTAAAAGTTGCGGGATTCAGTTTGTTTACGGGGACATTCGTACAGCGGCGGATTTAGATCCAGTTGCACTGAATGCTGACTGCATTATAGATTGTGCTGCGGAGCCTTCTGTACTGGCAGGTTTTAGTTCGCCTCAGTATGTTTTGCAGACGAATTTACTGGGCACTGTGAATGTTTTGGAGTTGGCGAGACAAACGGGTGCGAGTTTGCTGTTTTTGTCTACGAGTCGGGTTTATCCGATCGCCAGTGTCAAGTCTGTTAAACTGTTAGAGTTGCCGAATAGATTTGCGATCGCCCCTGAGCAAATTTTACCCGGTATATCCGAGTTGGGCATATCAGAAGACTTCCCATTAAAAGGACACCGTTCGCTTTACGGAGCAACTAAATTAGCTTCAGAATTGCTGATTGAGGAATACAGGGAAGCATACAATGTACCCGCAATTATTAACCGCTGCGGGTTAATTACTGGTGCTTGGCAAATGGGTAAAGTCGATCAGGGAGTTTGCGGTTTGTGGGTGGCGGCTCACTATTTTCAAAAGTCGCTGAATTATATCGGTTTTGGCGGCAGTGGCAAGCAGGTTAGGGACTTACTGCACGTTGAAGATTTGTTGAGGTTAGTTAATTATCAGTTAGAACATTTTGCTGAATTTGACGGCGAAGTTTTTAATGTTGGCGGCGGTTTGAGCAACAGTCTTTCTTTGGTTGAGACAACTGATTTGTGCCAAAAAATTGCGGGTAAGTCGATTCCGATTCATCCTGTTTTGGAGGAACGCGCCGGGGATATTCCGATTTTTATTACTGATTCTTCTAGGGTGATGGAGAAAACAGGATGGCGGCCTGTTATTGGGCCGGAAGCTGCTTTGCAGGATATTTATGATTGGATTGCTGCTAATGAGGTGGTTTTAAGTTCGATTTTGTAGGGATTTTTTAACCGCAGATGCAGGGGGATAAACGCGAATAAACGCAGATTTATCTCTCTGCCTGGATATGACTGGGAATGCCTGTCATGAGAAGCTGCCTCTATTGTTTTTTTTTGATGCTTTAACAAACATTTGGCCTCCCAAAAACAGCCACAAAAAAGGCAATTTTAAGTAAACTTTTAAAAGCCAGGGCGAGGCCGGTCTGCCTTTGGTCGAAAATGGCAAAAATCTGGGTATAATTAGGTCGATTTCAAAGCCGACGGTTTGTAAAAGTTCTTGCAGCGATAAGTGGGTAATCGGTAATTGATGATCGATAAAATCGTAATACTCTTTGAAAGAATATTTAAAATTTGGTTGAACAACTAAGAGAGAACCCCCTGGTTTAAGCGCCTCAAAGCAAAATGAGATAATTTGGATGAGTTCTTCTTTATTGCGGAGATGTTCAAAAAAGTTAGATATAAATATTCGGTCATATTCTTCGCTAAAAGCAGGTTTATTGCCAAAATTCAACACGTCAATGTTAAGCACATTCACATCAGGATTTGCAAATAACTTTGAATCGGGATTGAGGTCAATCAAACATTTTTGTTCAGCCCTAATTTGATTGATAAACTCGCAGTAACCGCCGCCAATATCTAAGACCGCTGATTCGGGAGGAACATAATTTTGTAAGAAGTCGTCAATTAAAACTTTCCATAGTGCCACCTTCGCTTGCATTTGTCGCGAATCAAAGCGGTTGGCATACAACTTTTTGAGATATGTGTCAGTTTTCATAGTAAAATATCCTAGACTGAGTATGAGTTTATCACGCGATACAGCCAACTATGAATGTTATATCTACTGAAATACCGGAAGTTCTGATCATTGAGCCGAAAATTTTCGGAGACGATCGCGGTTTCTTTTTTGAGAGTTTCAATCACAAAGCTTTTCTCGAAAAAACGGGTGTGACGGCAGAATTTGTTCAAGACAATCATTCCAAATCCTCTAAAAATGTGTTGCGCGGTTTGCACTACCAACTGCAGCAGCCTCAAGGCAAACTGCTGCGGGTAGTTGCTGGCGAAATCTTTGATGTAGCGGTGGATATTAGAAAAAGTTCGCCGACTTTTGGGCAGTGGGTTGGGTGTTTGCTGAGTTCAGAAAATAAACGGCAATTTTGGGTTCCGGCGGGATTTGCTCATGGTTTTTTAGTGGTTTCGGAGACGGCTGAAGTTTTGTACAAAACGACAGATTATTACGCACCAGCACACGAGCGGTGTATCCTGTGGAATGACCCCGATTTGGCGATCGACTGGCCGCTAGATGGTGACCAACCAATCTTATCAGCTAAAGACCAAGCTGGACAAACGTTGAAAACAGCTCAAGTTTTTTGATTATGAAAATTTTACTCGCAGGTGGCAGCGGACAGCTAGCTCAAGAATTGCAGCCGATTTTATTATCTTCGGGAGAGGTAATTGCGGTCGCTCGCACTCGCCTCGACTTATCCCAAGCGGAAAGCATCCGTCAGGCAATGGCTGAAATTCAACCGGATTTAGTCGTCAATGCGGGTGCTTATACTGCCGTAGACAAAGCGGAAAGCGAACCGGAATTAGCAAACGCCATCAACGGCATTGCACCCGGAATTCTCGCAGAGGAATGCGAAAAACTGGGAGCAAGTTTGATTCACTTTTCTACTGATTATGTATTTGACGGTAGCCACGGTTCTGCTTATCAGGAAACAGATTCTACGAACCCGCTGGGAACTTACGGCAAGTCTAAATTAGCAGGCGAGGAAGCTATTCGGAAAGCGGGGAACCGACATATTATTATTAGAACCGCGTGGGTTTACGGCAACGGCGGCAAAGGTAATTTTGTCAAAACCATGCTGAGGTTGGGAAAGGAAAGGGAAGAAATTCGAGTAGTAGCAGATCAGATCGGAAGTCCTACTTGGACGGGGGATTTAGCGGAGGCAGTTTCGCAAATTATTCCTCTGCTTGGGTCAGAAAGTTTTGGGACTTACCAGTACACTAACAGCGGAGTTTGCAGTTGGTACGATTTTGCGATCGCAATTTTTGAGGAAGCAGCACAACTCGGCCTTCCCCTAAAAGTTCAGCGCGTAATTCCCATCACCACCGCCGAATATCCGACACCCGCAAAACGTCCGGCTTTTTCTGTCCTATCTACGGTAAAAATATCAGCACTTCTAGGCACGTATCCCCCCCACTGGCGGCAAGGGCTCAGACAGATGCTGGCCAGAGAAGTGAAATAAAAAATCGAGGAAAACTCAAATCGCGAGGGCGAGTTTTGTTAATGAGTTACCTGTTATATCCAAAGTTTCTCACCTAAACTCGCCCCTACCAATTAATAAAAATATCCCCCTGTCTGAATCCATGAAAGTCAAGCAACAATATATTTTAATTGCCGCATCCGTTCTCGGCATTCTAATACCAGCGTCATATATTTTGTACTTGATATCGCAAGCGGGAGAATTGTCTAATTTTGATTATTGGTGGATGACCTGGAATTTTTATTCAGTAGACGGTTTCTCTACAAATCTTTTTAATTGGATATTTCGGGCGAACGAGCATTTTGTCTTGATTCCGGCAATTATTTATGGCTTGAATATAGCTTTCACCCAAGGTTCAAATATTGGTTTATGTTTAGTTGCCTGGTTCTTGGCTTGGATTCAGTGCCACGTATTAATTGCTCTGCTGCCGTTAAAATTGAGGCATTTTCCGCTGCAATTTATCTCGCTACTGCTTTGTATTTCTATTTTTAATTTTACTCCGGCGGCTGCTCACAATTGGATGCGGGGATTCAGCGGTGTTCACTGGATAATTGCTAATTTATTTGTGATTTGTTCGATATTTTGTTTGCAATCCTATGTGACGCTTTTGTCAAGAAAGAGGGAGGCGGAGCCTCTGGATATTCATTCCCAGGCAGAGCCTGGTAACGAAGGATGGAAACAAAATAAGTGGGTAATTGGCAGCATTGTTTTTGGCGTTTTAGGCTGTATTAGTTACAGCACTCCTTTAGCTTTGTGGCCGATATTGTGTGCTGCTGCTGTTGTGCTGCGGTTTCCTCGGCGAATAACTTATTTGTATTTCATTGCTTCGATTGCAGTGATTGGCATTTATTTTTTAACTTATAAAACTCCATCTCATCACCCTTCTTTAACTAAAATTAACCCCCTCAAAACTCTCGAATATATTCCCACTTATCTCGGCGGAATTTTTAGCGAAAATATTATTGTTGCTTCAATTATTGGTATAATTGGTTTGATTGCTGCGACTGGTTTTGTAGGTTATTGGCTATTTGTAAAAAAGGTCACTCGCCTGGATTGGCTGCCTTGGCTATCAATCCAACTTTACACGCTGCAAACGGCGTTAATGGCTGCGGTTAGTCGATCGGGATTTGGCGTCGAACAGGCCACCGCTTCCCGCTACGCCACACTCCCAGCTTTGTTTTGGATGAGCACAATTGTGCTGACAGTATTGTGGGTGCGCGAGTTGCAGCCAACACCAAGAATTCAAGGGCGTTGGCTGACACCGCTGTTTGCAGTCGCGACAGTTGCGATTATTTTAATGTACGGGGTGGGAGGCGAAACTGCAATGGCGATCGCCCGCAGAGCCACCTATCAACCGTTAGTACCATTATCACTGCAATTAGGCATCACCGACGTAACGCTAATTAAAGACCGCGTAGGCAACAAACCCGCCGCTTTTATCGGCTTAATCGACGCATTAAAAACTAACAACTTAGTGCCATTTAACCGAGACATCAAAAAACACAATTTCTGTGCACCATTAGACACAAAAATCGACCCAAATTTACTGTCAGCGCCCAAAGACGGAGTACCAGGATTTTTTGATACAGTAACTAAACTCGCGCCCGCCGCCTCCAGAGTAATTGGCTGGGTAGGAGACCCCGAAAACAATGTAAAATGTATTGCCATTCTCAACCAAGAAAATGTCGTTCGAGGTTTCGCCATGTCAGGATTTCCGCGCCCAGATTTAGTTAAATTGTTTGGCCCTTCCTACGAATTCGCCGCTTGGAGAGGATACATTCAAACATCACCAACAGATAAATTATTGACAGCCTATGCCTCCTTTAAAAACCGCGAAGGTTGGGTAGCTTTGCGGAATTCCCAAGTTATCAATAAAAACTAAAAAACCTCTCTTTCTCCTCCTCTGCGCCCTCTGCGCCCTCTGCGGTTAATAAAAAAATCTCATTGACAACACAAATGAAATAGAATAGCCCTATGCCAAAACATCTCAGCTTCGTAATCCCCGTTCACAACGAAGAAGCCACCCTAAAATTTCTGTTTGAAAAGATAAAACTTGTCATGTTTCAAACAGAAATTGACAGTTACGAAGTCATTTTCATAGATGACGGTAGCCGCGATTATTCCTGGCAAGAAATCACAGATTTAGCCAGCAAACATCCCAAACTAATTAAAGCGATTAAAATGCGCCGCAACTTTGGCAAATCCGCCGCACTTTCAGCAGGATTTCGCAATGCAGCAGGGATAATTATCTTTACTCTCGATGCTGACCTTCAGGATGACCCCGCTGAAATTCCCAAGTTTTTACATCATTTAGAATCTGGATTTGATTTAGTTTCTGGTTGGCGAAAACAGCGGAACGACCCGCTTTCTAAAACTTTACCTTCCAAGCTGTTTAATGCCGTTGCGTGTTTGCTGACTGGGGTGCAAATGCACGATATGAATTGCGGTTTTAAAGCTTACCGTAGAGAAGTTTTGCAGTCGATTAAATTGTACGGGGAATTGCACCGCTACATTCCGGCTTTAGCCAACAATTTAGGGTTTAGAATTGGGGAAGTAGTTGTGGAACATCATCCGCGAAAGCACGGAAAATCTAATTACGGCTGGGAACGTTATGCGCGGGGTTTTATAGATTTGTTGACGGTGTTAGCCACGACGCAGTATTTGCACAAACCGGGTCATTTGTTTGGGGGTTTGGGATTGTGTTTTGGCTTGGTGGGAACTGTTTCGCTGAGTTATTTGATAGTTATTTGGTTTCTGAATTTGGCGGGGATGAATTTTGGGCCGATCGGGAATCGACCTTTGTTATTTTTTGGAATTTTGTGTACAATTCTGTCGGTGCAGTTGATTTCTTTGGGGATTTTAGCTGAGTTGATGGCGCGGAATGTTGATGCTGATTATGTGGATAAGCAAATTAGCGAAATTATTGATGATTCGGGTTTTGATATTTAACCGCAGATTAAGGCGGATTAACACTGATTAACGCAGATAAAGCGAATCTTGAAATTGCTTACAGACAAGCAAAGTCTGTCTCTGCAGACTAAGATAAAAGTCATATTTGGCTTTAACAAGTTTTACCAATTATCTATTAGCAATTACTTATTACCTAATTTTATACAGTATCCATTTGCCTTGTTTGTCGGCGATTTCCCCTGGAATATTTGGATGCCAGTCAGTACGAGTCAGGATATAATCGGCATGATAGTTTCTGGCTACTTTGACTAAATCCGCACTGCTGCGTCGGATAAAAAAGTCATTTCCTCCCCAAATCATTTGCGGGTTTAAGGGAACCCCTAAAACGGTTTCCATGCGATTTTGCCATTCTTTAATGCCTTTTTCGGTAAATGGAAAGTTCTTGAAGTTCACGACAATTGCTCTTTCGGAGAAAAACTGAAAGCTGGTAACTGAGGGGGGAACTAATACGAGTACATCGTGGCTGCTAATTTGCGAAAAACGCACAGCTAATCTGCTTAAGTCGTCCCTGGGAACGGCATTGATATTAACTCTTGTTTGAAATACATTTAATATAGGTTTGGGCAGAATTCCTGCTATTCCAAAAACTAAGGTGGCGGTAGTTATTAAGGCTAAGGTGTGAGTTAGAGTCTGTTTTATAGATGTAGCTAGGGATGTTTCTTCTAAAATGAATGGGAAGGCGAGGATTGAGAAAAGGACGGGGATGCTAATTATTCGATCGCCTATTATTTCCCATGAATCAGCCAGGGGATATATCAAGCTAAAAATTACCGTTCCTGCTGCTAAAATCCACAACAATATATTATATCGTTTGGGAAATACGTAATTTTTTCTTTCCCACACTGATAATCCTAGGAACATGATACCCCGAAAAGGCAAAGTTAGAATAGCTAACAGCAACAAGCTAACAGCTATTTGTTTTTCTCTGTAAATTCGATCTACCGTCAAAGCAACAGCAATAAATATAATTAATTGAGCAAAAGGTACGGTTCTAGCTAACTGTAGTTTGGCGATAAAAGCCACCGGGTAAATTTCTACAAATATGTAATTTATAAATAGTCCAAAAATGGATGTACCAACAATTATATAAAAATTAACTTTGTCTTCTTTTGGCAATAAATTAGAATTTTTGATGCACAGCAAGCCACCCATTATAAAACATATAAAGTTGAACCAATTCCCGACATCCCAATTTGACGGGAGGATGTGGTGGGGGTTGCGGACTTTTGCGTGAATGTAGACAAACTCGGCGTTGTCGATAGTGTGAGTGCTGGTAGTACCTGTTAATAACATCGGTACGTAAACGATACTTGCCATTGCTGCTAAAAGTGCGATCGCCACAATCAATGTTTTAAACTTCCGCTGTCTTACAGATTCAATAACTAAAACGGGAACCATCATCAATCCCGGCAATAAACCAACTAAAAATTGCAACAGACAAGCCAGTCCAAAACAGAAATATCCGGTCAGCCATTTCTGGCGCAAACTAAAGTAAATTCCCCAGATTGCGAAACCCATTGCGAAGGTACTGGGTACTGATTTGGTAGAAAATATCAGGGTGTTACCAACATCTGTAAATGAAGCGGCTATACATAAAAAAGCCATCGCTGCGGCAGGCAGTTTGGAATTAGTATAGATATTGATAATTGCGTAGCAAGCTAGGATAAATGAACCAAAGGCTAGGAATTGATAAATAAAGTGCGCTAGGGGAATGCTGGTTCCTAAGTTGGCGAGCAAATAGATAATATAATAATAGTAGTACCTGGGATTAAATTTCACCATTTCCTGAACGTAATAGTCATTTTTGTACAGTTCAGGATTTAACATAAATTGAATGGGCGGCACTTCTGGGAAGTTGCCTCCAATCGGGAAAAGATAGCCTGTAGCCATCAGGGAACCGATGATGACAAAAGTATACAGAGATAGATTAAAATACCAGTGGGATTTTTGATGTTTTTGCATTGACGGTTTAACTTACCTACTGACAGCCAAATTGTTAATCTCCAGTCGGCATTGGTTTGTTAAATCCTGTTTGCTGCTACTCAATACCTCAAGCAGCAGATAAATGGGATTTTTGCCCTCAACTAATAGATTTAAGTCGATCGCACTTTTTTGACTATAAGCCATCTCTGCTGAGTCTATTAATTTACCTTGCTTGTCCCACAAAGTCAAGCGCAGGGCAACTCCCGGACATTGCTTGTTAAGTAAATTGAGTTTGCCGGTAACTTTTACTTTGTCTGAAATGGAACCTAAATACAGGAAAGATGTATCGAGTTTCTTGCTGTTTTTAATTGGATGAGTTACAATATTATATAGGTTATCGGATTCTTGACTGACTGAATAATTGGCACTTGTGTAGATTGATTGATGCAAACTAATCCAATCTAACTGCGTGCCTGGTCGATCGACTATTTGCCGCTGCATCGCCTCCAGAGTCCTAACTGCCGTTGCTGTATCAGTCGGCCGCACCCTCCGGTAAACGCTTACAGTCACGCCGTTTTCTAGCTTAAACTGTTCCGGTAGCAATTGGAAATCGCGGGCAATTTCCCAGTTTTGAGTAAAGGCATCGTACACAACTTTAACAACATCTTGTTCCTGCGATCGCAAAACTTGTTCGTCACTCGGTAACACCTGCTGAAAAGGCACAGCAACCGCCGCATATTGTGACTGCAACAACTCCGGTAGCGGGTAAGTATCGCGCGAGTCAATTTGCGGTCTACCGATTGTATTTAATTTCCACCAACCCTCCGGCGGGTTTAATTTGCGGTTGGCTTGTCTGAGGATATTAGCATTAAAACTGTTAGAAGCACCGGCAATATAAATCGGTTCTTCATTCGGTGCTAATTTTCGCAGAAACTCTACTAATTTTACAACTTCGTCGTAGTCCGATCGCACTAACGGCGGAAAATTACCCACAAACAGTCTTGACAAATCTATTTTGAGAGGAATTAACCCGACTGCGGCATTCAAAACCAGGTACAAACCCGCCGCGCCCAGCATCAAATACCGGACTTTTCCCTTGAGTGTCAGCCAAGTTGTCCAGAAAAATGTGGATAGTCCTAAAAGTGCGATCGGTGTAATATGAATTGTATAGTGCAAGTAGCCGTAACGCAACACTAACAGCCATTCAATCAGCGACAAAACCCCAAACAACGAAACAAAAATAGCCGCCGCTGGAACCAGCTTTCGGGTGAGAATTCCCGCCGAAAAACCAATCAGTACCAGCAGCCAAGTTCCCAAACCGTAAAAATCCGCATAACGAGTTAAAATATCATTTATCGGCAAACTCCAAGCGACATACAAATTGCGGTAGTCAACCGTCAGAGCACTGCGAGTAAAATCTCCCGCTACCAACATTAAAATAGTCAAGCTAGTTGCAGCTATCAATCCCAATTTGACAGCGGATTCAAACAAGCTTCTGTAGGCAAACGGCACTGTGGCGTCCTTGTCTTTTGGAGACGACAACGACGTTTTTTTACGGTATATTAGTACAATAAACTCGATGAGAACCTGTAAAGTCGCTGCACCCAAAAATGCGATCGCACTATAAGCAAAATGGCGTCTCAACAGAATCGCCGCCGCCAGCAAAAACCCAATCAACGGGATTTTCCACCAAGATTTCAGCTTAACATCCTGCAAATAAACCCAAATTGCCAAGGCTAGAAACACACAGCCACCAGTATCCAGATATCCCCGCAGAGTCGGTATCCAACTCATCGGAATTAATAAACTCAGCAGCACCGTTGACCAAAACACCCCGCGGGGATAAACTGGAATTAGCGTTGCAGAAATTGCCCCCAGCAACAGGCGAAACGGCAGCACATAAATCAGGGATACGCTGAGAATGTAACTCAGCCGAGACTCGCCAAATAAGAGAATAAACGGCACTAACGGCAGAGAGATTAATAGATTTTTTTCCTTAGATAGCGATTCTATAACTCCGCGCCATGCTTTATCTGGCGAGTCTCGAAATAAATTTGCCGTGTTGACTGTAGCAGTGTTGTAGCCCGCGTAATCCCACCAATAAAAAATATATTCGCTGGATACATAGATTGATGTTACTGCAACTGTTACGAGAACAAGTAAAAACAGGATAAACCCATCAATTAGAAATTTTCGAGGCAATTTAAAAGAAACAAAATCAAATACTCCCATCACTCTAGCAACCCTAAATAACTTCTAAACTTCCTCTTTCTCTATTCCTTCGCGCCCTTTGCGCCTTCGCGGTTCGTTAACTTACTTTAAAACAGTACGTTGCAAAAAGCCTTCCAACTTTTCTGCATATTGCCGATTCGCGATCGCACTTGGATGAAGGTCATGAGGTAAATTATTATTGGCAGGTATTTTCAAATCAACCGAAATATCCGCCGTAGCAATTCCCTCCTGACTTAACTCCTGCAACATCTTAGCAGAACCGCTATTAATTCCCGCCACAACTAACTTAACACCATTAGCCTCAGCCACACGGTTAAACTCTTCAATAATTGCCTTAGAAACCTCGTAACTTTTGTACAATCCCTCTTCAAATTGATTGTAATTAACCTCCAAAAAATGGCTTAATGCAGAAATCCGCATCAGCGGGAAGTCGTGATATTCAAGTTTTGCCATTTTGTAGGTAAAATTATTTTCTCCATTCAGCCTAGCATCGGGCTGGAATAAAATACCCAGTTTATTCCAAGCAACCATTTGCTTTCTTCTCGCCCTTAACAAAGTATTGCGACGGTCGTGAAATCCCGCATAAGCAATCACCGCAATTTTTGGTTTATTTCCTTGTTTGAGTGCTTCTTTGAATTGAATCAACGAGTGCAGCGTGCCGTAACCGTTAACGCCAAAATTTACTATTTCATACTTGGGTAATTTCTCTTGCAGCAACCAAGAATAAGTTTCGCTATCATTCAATGACCAACCGTAGGTAAAAGAACAGCCAAATATCCAAACTTCTGGCTTTTTTGACGATAAATTGTAAGTATTGAGGGGATGAGTTATTCTTAAACTATTATTGAGATGAGTGGCCTTAAATGAGTAATTGCCGTTAAGTGTCACCTTGAATTTACCCGGCAAATGCTTGTATCCGAGTTCCGAGTCTTTGGTGAAAAAGTTACCTTTTGGTTGGACCGCAACATCAACATTTTCTATTTGCCAGGGTTTGTATCCCGCAACTCGCAAGATAATTTCAGCCGTGGTTGTGGATAAAAAGATTGGAAAAATTAGATATGTTATTAATCTGAAAGCAACATTTTTAGCAAAATCTTTTTTGCTCATTAACATAATATGAAACGTCAGGAAAAGTATAGTAAACTGCCATGCCAGTATTATCTACTCCATGGATCTAATTTAATTAGATTGAGTGCCTTCAATGCCTCCCCCAACCTACCACACTGGATTGTTTGCCCGAATTAAATATTATTCGTAAAACCCGTGCCTACAAAATATTGGTTTAAACTGAGATATTGCGCCAATATCAGCAACGGGCTAGAAGCCCGTTCCACAAAAAATAAACTTGATTGTGGAACGGGCATCTTGCCCGTTCTTAAGAAGAGTGCAAAATATTGGTTTGACCTAATTGATTAATTTCTAATAACCAGGCTCCTCCTCATACTCAGGAGTCTTAGTTTTCTCAGGGATATTCACCCGAGGAGCCTGGTAAGGCTTCGGTGCCTCATCGTCAGCCCAAGCATCAGCCTCCACATCATCCTCGTACTCGTACTCCACCACAGGCTGCTTCGGGCGAGAAATCTCAGCGCGAGTGTATTGGGGTTTCTCCTCGTACTCCTCCTCTTCGTAATCGTCCTCCTCGCCGCCCCAATTATCCTGTTCGTAATCTTCGTAATCCTCCTCGATTGGCTGCTGCTGTGCCTGCACCGCGCGCATCGGCGGCTGGCGAACCGCAGGCCGATTCCACTCTAAATCCTCATCCCAAGGAACTTCCTCCACCGCAGGCGCAGCTACGCGGCTCCGCATTTCCGGTGCAGGTATCCGCACGCCCGGACCCAATTGATTTCCCGTAGCCACGGGTTTCGGATAATAACCTGCCTCGTCCTCTTCTCGTTCCCAAGGTGCTTGGCCCAAACCGACGCGCTCCAGCAAACCCACACTAAGCTGCCTGAGCCTTTCCTCGGAACCTTCAAACACAATCAAGCGATTCGGGCCACTGCTGACAATTTCTTCAATCCCCAACTCGTAAGTGCTGAGAACTTGGTCAGGGATTTGGGGGATTCCCAGAGAAGCGATAATTATAGAAACTAACTTACCGTCTTCGGGATCGAACCTAAAGCCTCGCACCCTACCTAAAAGTTCGCCAGTTTCGGTAATAACTTCGCTGTTAATCAAAATGCTGTAGACTTCAACATCAACATCGTCTTCGATCGCGCTCTCATCTTCCACCAACAGCACGTCGCCGATTTCGCTGACATTGCTGAGGAACATAAACTTCGGCATTCCAGCGACCGCAAATATATTATCACGCAGACCGATCGCCACAACTTCCCGTCTGTCAATGTCCACCCACAATTGACTAACCACCCCCAAGCGTTTACCTCTGTCGCGGGTGATGACCTGAGTGCCTAGAATGTCTGAGCGTTGGCAGATTTGTTCGGATGTCATTCTAACTTTAATCCTGATTTATTAAGTACATATATCACTCAACACGAGCGTTAACATAAACTCCGGGACTACAACTTCAGTCCTATGACTTGAGTATAAGCTCCCCGTGCTTGAGTAACACCAATTGTACGCTCAGCCGATTGAATCATAGGTCGCCGCAAACTCACAACAATAAACTGGGCTTGTTCCGACTGTCGTTTTATCATTCTAGCCAATCGCTCCACATTTGCCCCATCCAGAAACATATCCACTTCATCAAAAGCGTAAAACGTAGACGGGCGGTAGCGTTGCAGCGCAAAAATAAAACTCAGCGCCGTCAAGGACTTTTCGCCTCCAGACATGGAAGCCAGCCGCTGTACGGGTTTGCCCTTCGGGTGAGCCACCAAATTCAAGCCGCTGCTGAAGGGGTCTTCCTGGTCATCTAGCTGGAGATAGCCGTCGCCTTCGGAAAGTTCCGCAAAGATAGTCTGGAAGTTCTCGTTAACCGCGTCGAAAGCTTCCTTAAAAGCGCGCCGCCTGAGTGTGGTAAAATTTTCGATTCTCAACAGCAGTTCAGTGCGTTCTCCTTCCAATGTCGTCAATTTTTGACTCAATTCTTGAAGGCGTTCTTGAGTGCGGTTGTACTCTTCCAAGGCTAGCATATTGACTGGTTCTAAAGCTTGAATGCGTTTGGCGATCGCCTTTACTTCCTGCTGCAATTCCGTTAAATTGGCTTTCTCGACATTTTCAGGAATCGACGGCACGGGGTCTGGCATTTCCGCCCGCTGCGCTTCCAATAGAGTGCGGATTGCGCTCAATTGTTCCCGGCGTTCTTGCTGGGTTTCGTGGAGTTTTTGCAACTGCCATTGTAACTGTTGTTTGGCTAAATGCTGTTCTCGCAGTTGAGATTCCGCCCGATCGCGCTCTCCCTTCTGCACGCCCAATTTTTCCTCAATTTCCCCCAAAGCCGCCTTAGCTTCCGCAATTTGCCGATCGAGTTCTAACTGCTGCGAAACAATGCGATCGAGTGCATCCGCCCCCGCGTTTTGCTGCACTTGCCATTCCTGCAATTTCTCGCTGCTTTCCTTAATTTTGTCTTCCAAACGCCCGAATTGATTTTCCAAGTCTACAAGGCGCTGCTGGACGTTTCTCAGAGCCAATTCTCGCTCTTGCAGTTGCGCTTCCAGAGCGCGCAAACTCGATTGCATTTGCTGCCATTCGCTGTGACTGTTGGACTCTTCCAACTGCGCCAAAGTTTGGCGGTATTGCTGCAATTGAGTTTCCTGTGCAGGCAATTCTCTCTCCAGCAACTGCAATCTCGATCGCGAATTAGTTAATTCCTGTGTATTTTTCGCAATTTGCGATCGCACTTGTTCCTGTTGCGCTTGCAAATTCTTAATTTCTGAATCCAACTGTTCCAAGCGCAACTGATTTTCGCGCAAATTCTGTTTTGCTTCCATCAATTCTTGGCTGCGAGTTTTGACTGCAACAGAAGCGCGATCGATCGCAATTTTGCACCGTTCCAAAATCCGCTCAATTTCCTCCAACCTTTCTTGTAGAGATGCGATCGTCCGCGCTTCACTAGCAGCCTCACTAGCCTCAACCGTGCCAAAATGCAAGGTAGATCTATTAGTAGAACTTCCCCCAGTCATCGCCCCGCTAGTTTCCAAAATTTCCCCGTCCAAAGTGACAATCCGGTACTGTCCCAAATAGCGGCGGGCGTCGCTGAGGTTGCTAAACACAACCGTACTGCCAAAAACGTAAGCAAAAATTTCCTGATACCGGGAATCGCAGTCAATCAAATTCACAGCCGCATCCACAAATCCAGCGGCGCGCCGCAAATTTTCATTCACCGAATACCTGCCGCCTCTAATCTTATTCAAAGGCAAAAACGTCATCCTTCCCGCCCGTTTTTGTTTCAACAATTCGATCGCAGCAGCAGCCACGCTGTCATCTTCCACCACCATATTTCCCATGCGCCCGCCTGCGGCAATTTCCAGCGCCAACTGATAGCGCGGTTCCACTCTGCCGAGTTGAGCCACCAAGCCGCAAACTCCGCCAATTCCGCTTTGCGCGACAATTTTTGCAGTAAACGTTCCCGTCGCTTCTTGCAGTGCTTGAAACTGCACTTCTAGTTTGTCTAATTTGCGCTGTCTTTCGCGCTGTTCTTCCAACAAACGAGTTTGAGTTTCCTGTTGCAGTTGCAATTCTTGTTCGGCTTCGACTAAAATCTGATTCAGCGATTCTACTTGCAAAGATGCCATGCCTTTGGTTTCCCCAAGGCGAGATTGCTGCTCTTTTTTCGCTGCAATTTCCTGTTCCAATACTTGCAGCGATTGGTTTTGTTCTTGAATTTGACTTTGCAGGCGATCGGCTCTTTCGCCAATGGTAGCTTGTTCTGTACGCTGCGGTTCCAAAGTTTGTTGAATTGTTTCGATTTGGCGGTGCAATTCCGTTTGCTGCTGCACCCAAACTTCGGCCGTCGAGGCGATCGCATTTGCAACTTCCCGACTTTCATCTAAACTTTGCTGGGCTGCATCCCGCTGTTCCTGCAAAGTTCCTATTTGAGACTTAACATAAGATATTTCAATCTCAATTTGCTCCAAACTTTGCCGGAATTGCCGAACTTCTTCCTCGGTTTGTGCTATATTAGCCGCCATTTGCCCAGCAGTTTTTTCCAAATCCTGTTTGCGGTTTTGCAGTTGCCGCCGTTCCGCTTCCTGAGTGGCAATCGTCGCTTGCAAAGCCAACAATTCCGACTCTCCCAAAGCTTTAACGCGGGCATTCAGCGCATCAAGTTCGGCAGTTGCTTCTTGAATTTGGGTACTAATTGCTTGCAGTTGTTCCGTGAGAGATGCCGAAGTGCGATCGCCCGTTTCGATTTGTTCTCGCAGCTTCCATTCTTGCTGCTGCAATTGGCGGAATTTTAGCACAATTTCCCACTGCGACTTTTCTTGAAATTCCGCCCGCAATTTTTGATATTTTTCCGCTTTTGTGCGATCGGAAGCCAGCCTATCGCGCTGAGAAATCAGCTCTTTTTCCACAATCCTGCTGCGTTCTTCCACCTCCTTAACTTCATCCAACTTCTGCCTAGCTAAAGAGATTTTGCGATCGAACTGAGCCACACCAGCTAATTCGTCAATGATTTCTCTGCGTTCCTTAGAATTCATCGAAATAATGCTCGTAACATCTCCTTGCAGCACGACGTTATAGCCTTCGGGATAAATTCGCAAGCGGTTGAGTTGTTCGTGAAGTTGAGTCAGGGTGCAAGGTTGGCCGTTAATGTAATAAGTTGAAGTGTAAGTACCTTGGCGAGTTACCCGAAGTTTCCGCGTCACACTCCACTCATCCGATTTTGGATTTTGGATTTTGGATTTTTTATTAGTAGCGAGTAGTTGCCCGTTGTTGTCTTGAGTCGCTGCGATTTCAATCTCTTCTACGTCTTCAACAGATAACTCATCCGATTTTGGATTTTGGATTTTAGATTTTCGATTGACAGGAAGTGATTGGCCGTTGTTGTCTAGAGTTTCGGCAGTTTCTATCCCTTCGACTTGTTCAACAGATAGAGGCGATTTTCGATTGACAGGAAGTGATTGGCCGTTGTTGTCTAGAGTTTCGGCAGTTTCTATCCCTTCAACTTCCTCTGCTTCAACAGATAACTCATCTGCTGCATTTTCATCCTCATCTTCATCCTGGGCGAACCATTCCTCCCCCACATCTTCCAGCGCAAACGTCGCAGTCACGCTAGCTTCGATCGTACCGCGTTTGTTTTGGGCGCTGTTCACCAAATCGGGTAAACGTTCAGCCCGCATTCCCTTAGAACTCGAAAGTCCGAGACAAAACAGCAAAGCGTCGAGGATGTTGGACTTTCCAGAACCGTTGGGCCCGGAAACCACAGTAAAACCGGGCAGCACGGGAATGGCCGTCGTGCCGCCAAAAGATTTAAAGTTAGTCAGTTCGATCCGTTTAATGTGAACCATATGCTAGGAGTAGCTTTGGCTCTAGGTTGTTGTCACAGGGTAGCACAGGCAATGGGGCGATCGACAATGTGTAAACTTTCTGGCATAGTCGATCGAACCGATATCTTACACCTTTGTCAACAACCGAGTCGCATTTTACTTCAAAAGCTCGTTGACAAAAGTACAATATCTCCGATCCGAGCGAGCGCTACAAATTAACGTAAATTTTGATACAGATAACTCCATGAAACTCGATCGGCATTATTTGTGGGATTAAACATGAAAGCCATGCCCAGAAAGGATTCCAGGAAATATAATTCCCGCAATTCCTAATGTTACCCCTAGACATATAAAAACTTTCCGGTAAAATCGAACCAAAATTAATAATGTATAAAGTAACGAAGCGCATTATGGAGGGCAAACCCATTACACCAGCTCAGAACTCATCTAACCTGCCAGCTTCACCTGAAAGCGACGAACAACAAGTATTACAAATTTGGGGTCGCGAACCCCTTAAAGGACACGTTAAAATCAGCGGCGCCAAAAACTCGGCCTTAGTCGTCATGGCAGGAGCCCTGCTATGCCCAGAGGATTGCCGTCTCCGCAACGTTCCCGGTCTAGTCGATGTCGCCCGCATGGGGCAAATTCTCTCGGCTGTAGGAGTCAAATTACAGCCGCACGGCGACGTTTTAGACATCAACGCCAGCAACCTCATAGACGCTCAAGCCCCCTACGAATTAGTCAGCCAACTGCGAGCGAGCTTCTTCATCATCGGCCCGCTGCTAGCGCGTTTGGGATTTGCCAAAGTGCCCTTGCCCGGTGGGTGCGCCATCGGCGCCCGACCCGTGGAACTCCACGTTCGCGGTCTGCAAGCCCTCGGTGCCGAAGTCCACATCGACCACGGCACGGTTCACGCTTACGTCAAAGGGCCGAACCGCCGCCTGAAAGGAGCCAAAATTTATTTGGACTACCCCAGCGTCGGCGCAACTGAAACTTTGATGATGGCGGCGACTCTGGCTGAAGGAGAAACCGTGATTGAAAATGCGGCTCAAGAGCCGGAAGTCGCTGATTTGGCCAATTTCTGCCGCGCTATGGGAGCAAAAATTCAAGGCGCTGGCACGAATACGATCGTCATTTCGGGAGTTCCCAAGCTGCACGCGGTAGACTATTCAATTATTCCCGATCGCATTGAAGCCGGAACATTTTTAGTAGCAGGAGCCATCACTCACTCCGAAATCAGTTTGTCGCCGGTCATTCCCGACCACCTGACCGCAGTCATCGCCAAATTGAAGACAATTGGGGCAAAAATTATTGCAGAATCCCCGGACATTTTGCGGATAGTTCCCGGCCAAACTCACTCGGCTACAGACATCGAAACTCTGCCTTATCCCGGTTTCCCCACAGATATGCAAGCTCAGTTTATGGCTTTGCTGACGCTGAGCGAAGGCGACAGCTTGATCAAAGAAACCGTGTTTGAGAATCGCTTGCGCCACGTAGCAGAACTCAACCGCATGGGCGCAGACATTCGCCTTAAAGGCAATGTAGCGATTGTGCGCGGAGTGTCGCGGCTGTCGGGCGCGCCTGTCGTGGCAACAGATTTGCGGGCTTCGGCGGCGTTAGTGTTAGCGGGACTTGCAGCCGATGGTGTCACCACCATCAGCAGCTTGCAGCACTTAGACCGCGGCTATGAGCAGTTAGAGGTGAAACTGCAAAAATTGGGAGCTAAGTTGCGGCGAGTCAAAGAGGGTACAGACCCGGCAACTGCTGAGGCTCCTGTCAATCCCGTGCGATCGGGTTTAAAGTAGTCAGAAGGAAGAAGGAAGAAGGAAGAAGGAAGAAGGAAGAAGCAAAAGAATTCCCCATGCCCAATTCCCCATGCCCCATGCCCAATTCCCCATTCCCAATTCCCCATTCCCAACTGACTAAAATGTCGAACATACCCCTCATCGGTTTAAAAGCAGACCAGTTTCGCCACCCGCTAGACTTGGAAGCTACCAGCACTCTCAAACAACTGCCCGGCCTGGATTTGATCGTGCGGCAGTTGCTGGGACAACTTGGCGAACAGTTTTTTATGCTGGAAAATCTGGCTTCCAGCGTCCAAGTCGGCGAAAATCAATTGCCGCACCTGCATCAATTGCTAGTGGATGCCTGCAAAACTCTGGATTTGGAGGTGCCGCAGCTTTATGTCCGCCAGCATCCGATGCCGAATGCTTACACCTTTGCGATGCGGGGAAAACAGCCTTTTGTGGTGATGCACACTTCTCTGATTGATTTGCTCACAGACGAGGAAGTTAAGGCAGTAATTGCTCACGAGTTGGGGCATTTGAAGTGCGAGCACGGAGTTTACCTGACTCTGGCTAATTTAATTGTGTTGGCCGCCGGCCAAATTTCGCCTGTGGGAACCGTGCTGGCGCAGGGTTTACAGGCGCAAATGTTGGAATGGTTGCGGTGTGCGGAATTTACGTGCGATCGCGCCGCCTTACTCGCCACTCAAAACCCAAAAGTGGTAGCATCACTGTTGATGAAACTGGCCGGAGGTTCGCCGACTTTAGCTCCCAAACTGAATGTCGATGCGTTTTTGGCGCAGGCGCGATCCTACGACGACCTCAGCAGCACTCAACTGGGAGAACTGCTCAAACAAGCTCAGACGGCGCAGTTGTCCCATCCTGTACCAGTATTGCGCGCCAGAGAGATCGATCGCTGGGCAAGTTCAAAAGATTATGAATCTCTTGTGCAAAATCGATCGGTGTGTTATGATGGTGAAACCCAAAAGGGCGGGTGGCGAAATTGGTAGACGCATCAGACTCAAAATCTGACACCGAAAGGTATGAGAGTTCGATTCTCTCCCCGCCCACTGCGAGGAAAGCTAGTGATGTCTTAATAAAGCGCTCTGTGCTCAATAGCCAAGCAGCTCCAACTGCATTTCTGCTCGCTTTATCTCGCACTCGCTGGTGGCTGTCGTTGCTAGCCGAGTATTTTCCCAAATTCAGTTCAAATAACTGATGACCAACCGCACTATTACTTTCATCTGCTTTTTTATGTAATAAAAACAGAAAAAGATGAGTAATCAGGCAAGCAATATATCTTCTTTGGATTTAGCTATGGTTCCAGGGACAGTGTATATCCAAGATTGTGTCTCAAATCAGTTAAGTAAACTGTATACTCTTGATTTAGCCACAGGTAAAGCAACATACATCGGTGAGCTCATTACAGAAGTCTATGATATTGCCTTTGTTGATTCAAAACTCTATGGCATTGAGCAAGAAGGCGGCACAACGCAGCTCGTAAAAATTGACATCAAAACGGGCGATACGATTGTGATTGGGGATACGGGCTTTGCTACAGCCGGCTTGGCTTATAATGCCCAACGTCAAACCCTTTATGCCACCACAGCTAAACAACTGATTGCCCTTGATATCAAAACAGGAAAAGGTACACCAGTAGCTACAGTAGCTAATAAAGACTACAACTGTGGCGAAATTGCCTTTGATAGCAATGGCATAGCATATATCACATTAATTGGTTACGAAAAGAAGAAATTACTTGCTAGATGCAATCTCGATACTAGCGAAGTTAAAACTATTGGTGATACCGGATTTCCTGGTATTGGCAGTATGGAATTTGTTGGCAATGTCCTTTATGGCGTTACCGGCAGATTTTTTAATTTGGGAAAAGACGGTCAATTAATCCGCATTAATACCCAGACAGGTAAAGGCACATTAGTGGCTCAAACCAAGCCTAGCGGTCGTTGGGCAGGAATAGCGGTTTATCAACCAGCAGCAGAAGCGATCGCAACCATCACTCCAAAAGTTAAGACTGAAACTACACAAGGTGTACAAACAACTACTACAACTAGGGAGGCAACTATGAAACTGTTAACAATTGATACCAAAGCAAACTGTTACGTTATCAATACCGATCAGATGAATAACTTGCAACAAAATGTTGCTAAGTCTCTGACATTAGACAAAGGAACTTTTGACATCCAAATTACCAGTGGTAGCTACAGTTATAGTGCCGACAATACCGTTGGTGAGCCTTTTGTTTTTCTCTGGATTTATGGACTTGAGGGCAGTACCTTTATCAACACAAAAACAGGTGTTGAGACAGGTGGAACTTGGGCAACTTTAAACGGCTATAACGACAAATTGCAGTTTGAGATCAAAGAAAAAGCTGTAGTCTGTGCTTTATTCTTTGATACCTATAGTGCTGACAATCAAGGACAAGTAACTGTTTCAATCACTGGCAATCAACAGAATTCCCAAACTTTAACCGTTGATAGCAAGACAAACTGCTATCCGCTTGATGGCAATTATCTCTCAACTCTTAAAAAAGCCAATGCTAATTCTATCGAGTTAGCCCCTGGGAACTATCGCGTCAAGATTCGGGAAAGCAATGCCACTTATGGAGCAGAAGCAAAAAATTTCCAATTAGAACCTTGGGCGTTACTCTTGATTCAAGGGGGAAAATTTATCTCCAAGTTGACAGGAAATGAAGTTAGCGAAAGTTGGTGTTCCTTAAATGGCTTCAAAGATGACGTTATTTTTGAAGTCAAACAAAAAACCACCATCTCCGGCTTCTTTTTTGATACATACATAGAAGATAACGAAGGGCAAGTTGTTTTAGAAATCAACAACATCAGTGATGAAGAAGTAGACCGAGAAAAGGCACAGTCATCATTACAACCTGGTACGGGCAGCAGCGAAAGCACTGTTAATAGGGGCAGCAGCGAAAGCACTGTTAATAGGGGCAGCAGCGAAAGCACTGTTAGTGTAGTGGGTGGTGGTCGCACAACTAGCTCTAGTAGTACAGCAGTTACCACTGCTGGTACAACTAGCTCTAGTAATACAGCAGTTACCACTGATGGTACAACTAGCTCTGGTACTGAAAATATCAATATTAGTAGCAGTGGATTTAACTTCACTTTTGACCAAGATCAGATGGAACAAATGTGGCAGCAAATGGCAGCCCAAATCAATACTTCCATCACAGTAACAGGTGACCCGAACGAGAAAAAAGAAGCTTATTGGGACAATTTGGAAAAATGGCTGCTTAAAGGCTATCAAACTCAAGCTAAAGACTTAGCGATGAAGGTAGCACGGCTGGAGTTTATGCTTAAAACTCTTACCCAACAAATGGAAGTTAGTTTTAATCAGAATTTCCACAATTGGTCGGGATACTTCAACAAAAATCTCAACGACTTATTTATTTCCCGAATCCCCCGCATTGTTAGTGAGCAGGTGAATTTAAGAATCTCTGAACAAACCCAAGAGATTAAAAGCTTAGTGCTGCAACAAATGCAAACCGAACTCAATGAGCGTGTTGAGGCAGTCGTTAATCTTAAAGTGGCTAATCAGACTCAAGAAGTTAAGAACCTCGTAGTTCAGCAAATGCAAACTGAACTTGAGCAACGGATTGAGAATGTAGTTAACATCAAAATTGCCAATCAGTCTACAGAGATTAATACCCAGGTAATTAATCAAATATCGACTGATATTGATGAGCGCATTAGTAACTCCGTTAATGTCCAAATCGCCAATCAATCTCAAGAGATCACTAATCAGGTAATTCAGCAAGTTCAACATACTATTGATGAGCGTGTTGAGAATGTGGTGAGCATCAAGATTTCCGATCAAACCCAGAATGTGAAGAATCTGGTGATTCAGCAAATGCAAACTTACATCGATCAACGCATCGATAATGTCGTGAATCTGAAAGTGTCTAATCTATCTCACGATATTAACACTCAAATTGTTCAGCAAATTCAACACGACATCGATCAGCGGATTAATGCGGTAGTTAATCTCAAAATTGCTGACCAAAGCCAAAACATTAAAAATCTGGTCATTCAGCAGATTGAATCTAACATTGATGCTCGCATCAATACGGTTGTTAATCAATCTAGCACTAGCAACGTGCAGTTAGTGACTAATAATATTGTCAACGATCTTGACAATCGCATTAATGTTAGCTTGGATAACAAGATTCTCAACTTCCGTAATGATGTCTCTACTATCGTCCAAACTGAGCTGAACCAAAACTTCACGCAGAACCTCAAAAATACGATTTTTGCAGAATTGAAACAGCAACAATTCTACCTGGATATAAACTTGATCAAGGCAGAAGTTGAGAACTTCTACTCTAATCTGGCACAGTTTGAGAATCAGTTCTACTTACGCATTGAACAAGGGGACACTCAACTGTATAACTGGACGCTGGAACAACTTATTGCTCTCCAAGGTTGCTTAACAGATCGTCAGGCGTTAGTCGATATGTTTGAATCTTTCGCCACTAAACTCAAAGACGAATTAGATAATGCTGAATGCGTTCGTCCCGATCGTTTTGGTTCTTGGGTAAGAACAGATATGCGGTCACAATTTCAACCTAGCCAATCTCCGCAATTACCACCACGTTAATCAGTAGGTAGACATATCTTGGGTGTCCGAAGAAAGGAACGAAGCCATCCCAAACCGCAAGCGAATTGCTTCGTTCCTCTATTCGGACATAATGGTATTGATTTATGTTCACCGCCCACTGCTAAAAAAGCTTAATAAATATAGGGTTCCAGGTAGGCCACCGGGAACCCTAATTTATATGGCATCGGGAATCGGGCATCGGAAATTGCGAATTGGTAACTAATGACAACAGTCAACAGTCAACAGTCAACAAATTTTATGGGTGAAATCGCCGCTTTAGGCGCTGCATTTGTCTGGGCTCTATCTTCCACCATCTGGCAGCGAGTAGGACAGCAAATCCCTGCAGTGGTGCTAAACTTGCTCAAAGGCGCGATCGCCCTTTTCATGCTCCTTGCCACTGTACTAATTTTAGGCAAACCCTTACCCGCAATCAACCCTAATATTTTAGCAATGCTGCTGATTAGCGGCGGCCTAGGAATTGGCATCGGAGACACCGCTTTCTTTATCGTATTAAAATATTTAGGCGCGAGGCGAACGCTGCTTTTAGAAACCCTATCTCCTCCTTTAACGGCTTTATTAGGCTTAATATTTTTGCAAGAAAAGTTATCGCCCGTTGCTTGTACTGGCATTCTTTTAACAATCTGCGGCGTAGCTTGGGTAATTGCCGAACGAACAGCCGAAACAACCTTATCATCAAAACATCTTTGGCAGGGATTAGGTATTAGTTTATTAGGACAAACAAGCCACGCCGCTGGAGCAATTTTATCCCGCGCAGCCTTCACTCAAATAGATATCGATCCTCTGTGGACGGCGGCCTTGCGTTTGAGCGGTGGTATGGCAGTCATGCTGTGCTTTTTTAAGCCAAGAAACCTTGATAGTTTCAACCTATTAAAATCCTCAAAAATATTAGGTGCCATAATTCTGGCAGCTTTTTTAGGAACCTATCTCGGAATTTTTTTGCAACAGACTTCGCTGAAATATGCACCCGCAGCAATCGCTCAAACACTCAGTTCTACCAGTCCCCTATTTATACTGCCTTTAGCGGTGCTGGCGGGCGAAAAAGTGAGCAGTCGGGCTGTTTTGGGGGTAGTTGGTGCGATCGGCGGAATCGCCTTATTATTGGGTTTGAAGTGATGATATTTTACACCAAAGTGTTGCGTGTCGATAAACAATCAAAAAATAGGCTCTTGCGTACTTAGTGTGATTAAATATTAGTTTAAGTAGCCACAAACTAAACTACGTCTTAATTAACTGAAAAAACGCATGAATTTAAGTTAAATATTGCTAAAAATTCTTGCCCCGCAAGAATTTGGGGCATCTTTTGATAAAAATTAGCATATTAAGTAGGGCTTGCTGAATAAGTGATCGCACTTTACGTGGCTAGGGTAAGCTCATCAAATTTGGTAGGAATTGTACTTGACAGACAAGAACCGAGCATGGTAAAGGAGAGAAATCTCTCTAAAAACACAATCTCTAAGAAACATCATTGTGTCTCAAGGCTTTAAAATTAAATCTGTTGATGCCAAAAAAAAGTTCTTGCCCTGTAAAAAATCCCAAAGCTGTGGTAGAAATGGGAGTTATTCAAAATAGTTTAGTCAAACAATTTGGAGGATTAAAAGACCCCAGAGTAGAGCGAACTAAGAAACATCAACTCACCGACATTTTAGTAATTGCAAGATTAGCCATAATTGGCGGCGCGAGCGGGATAGGAAGACATCGAGAACTACGGCATCAATAAACAAACCTGGTTAAAATATTTTTTGGCATTACCAGACGGTATTCCTTCAGATGATACGTTTCGTCGGTCTTTGAGTGCATAGATTCAGAAGCCTTAAATCAGTGTTTTCTCAATTGGGTAGAAACCTTGGTC
Source organism: Microcoleus sp. Pol1C5 (assembly GCF_036701115.1). Classification (NCBI taxonomy): domain Bacteria; kingdom Bacillati; phylum Cyanobacteriota; class Cyanophyceae; order Oscillatoriales; family Microcoleaceae; genus Microcoleus; species Microcoleus sp. Pol1C5. The sequence goes on from NZ_JAUBQE010000029.1 coordinate 53,826, forward strand.
GCGAATATGGCAGGAGAGATTATACCTAGAGATGGCAAGACAATTAGGGGTTCATAGGACCGAAATCAAGGCTTTGCAGCCCTTCATCTAATTAGTGCCTAGCCGAGTACGCAACGTCTGGTATTAGCACAGATGAAAGTAGAAGATAAATCTAATGAGATTACAGCCATTCCCGCATTATTAGAGTTGCTGAATATCACAGACTCGATTATCACCATTGATGCTATGGGGACACAAACAGAGATTGCCAATAAGATTATCCAGGATAAAGGTGATTATGTCCTAGCACTTAAAGCCAATCACCAAACTTTATATAATCAAGTTCAGCAATGGTTTTAAACCGCGCAAGCGCAGAATTTTCATTTGGTTGATGTTAGCTATGTCAAACGTATTGAAACAGGACATTACCGCAGGGAAATTCGGGAAGTTTGAACTGTACCCGTTAGTGCTATTCCTCAACTTTGTTAACCTAAAATCTAGGCAGGATTGCAAAGCCTGGTAATGGTTGTACGTGTACGTCATCTTTGGAACCAAACTACTCGTGAAGTTCAGTTTTATTTAACTTCTTTAGATAGTAATCCTCAACTTATTGGTCAAGATATCCGTAAAAATTGAGGGATTGAAAACGAAGCCCATTGGACTCTCGATTGTATTTTTGCTGAAGATGCTTGCCGGATTCGCTCTTTCCACAGTCAGCGCAATTTTACTATTCTACAACGTATTGGACTCAACGCTCTCAATCGCTAACAGGCTTATAAACGTAGTCTCTGACAAAAAATGAAACGGACATCTATAAACAACGATTATATGATTTAAGTTCTCACATCTTTTTTCATAGACTCTACATTAGATTCCTCTGATTCCTTATGTCCACCCTAATTGAGATGCTCTTACCCTGGTACAGTATCAATTGATATTAACCTTCGACTAGAATTCCCCTCAATTTCAGAAACTCCGAAAAAAGAAGATTTGGATAAAGAGGATTAGATTGGCGATCGCACTTGGGGACAGAAAGGGCGATCGCGCCTCCACTGAGAGAGAAAAATGTTAATAATCTTATAGCTGATAGTTTGAGAAGGAGCTTTTTGATAACATATAAAAATTAAAGCTGCCTCACCCGCTTCGATTTTACCTAAAACAATCAAGTTTTAGTCAAATTTATGTTTCGATTAAGTATCAGATCAAACAACAAAGCTCTAGGCTTTGTCCTGGGTTTATTAATTTTTGTCATTTTTATTCCCGGATGTTGGGCTTTAACAACTAATATTTCTCCCACAGCAGCACGGCAAGTAGATAACAAAGTAGCTGTGCGTGCAGATGTACAAAATACATCAAATTCTCGCTCTTCTTTAGGAGTTGGGCTTAATGGTATTGCTGACTACTCAACACAATTACCCTTTTTAGATGCTTTCAAATCTTCTAGACAATGGATAACTCAATGCGTCAGCGGACAACCAAACTGTAAAGGTGAATGGGATACTGATGAGTATAATCTTTTAAATCTTGATGAAAATGGGTGGGTAAAGTCTCTTCCATCCCCCGAAGATGCTCCTAAATATACTAGGGTAAGTACCCTATTACTTAGGGAAATCCCCAATCGCTATCCTTCAGGGCAATATATTGTTACTTATGAAGGTGAAGGTGCGATCGAATATAGCTTGGATGCCAAAAAAGATGAGGCTGCGTCGAAACCTGGGAGGGATATCATTAATGTCGATGCCACACAAGGTGGAGGCATAATGATTATAATTACTGCTACCGATCCAAAGAAAACGGGGAACTATATCCGCAATATTAAAGTTGTTCAGTCTCAAGATGAACAGCTTTATCAAAGGGGTGAAATATTTAATCCGCTGTTTATAGACAAGATTAAAAAGTTTAGAGTCTTGCGTTTTATGGACTGGATGGGGACAAATGGTTCGGGACAAAAAAACTGGTCTAACCGACCTAAACCTGAAAGTATATCCTATGCTTACAGAGGAAATGTTCCCATAGAAGTTATGGTGAAGTTAGCTAACAAAGTCAAAGCAGAACCCTGGTTTAATATGCCACATCAGGCTACGGATGAATATATAACCAACTTTGCTAAAATGGTCAAAAATAGTTTAGATCCCAAGCTGAAAGTTAATGTAGAGTATTCTAATGAGGTTTGGAATTGGTCATTTCCACAATCGAATTATGCTTTGAAACAAGGTAAAGCGAGGTGGGGAGATAAAGGCGATGCTTTTATGCAATGGCACGGAATGCGTAGTGCTCAAATGTGCGATATCTGGAAAGGCGTCTTTGGGGAGCAAAAGAACCGAGTTGTCTGCGTGTTAGGAACTCAAAGAGCTTGGAGAGAGTTAGGAAATTATGCTTTAGATTGTCCATATTGGGTAGCTGAGGGCAATAAACCTTGTTATCAACACGGCATAGATGCCTATGCTATAGGGGGATATTTTAGTGGCAACTTGGGCGGGAAAGAAGGTGTCAGCAAAGTAGAATCTTGGTTGAATGACGCCGATGGCGGGTTTGGCAAAGCTTTTAAGCAATTAAAAGAGGGCGGGTTACTGCCGGGGTTCAAAGATAGTTTGTCTGATGTGGATAATGATTTTAAGTATTTCTTAGAGGTGGCTCAAAAAAAAGGTCTCAAGTTATTTGTTTACGAGGGGGGTCAACATATTGTAGGTATTGAAGGAGTTGAGAATAACGAAAAACTGACCAAGTTTTTTATGGAATTAAATAGGCGCCCAGAAATGTATGATATCTACACCCAATTACTAAATAGTTGGAAACAAGCTGGAGGCAGTCTTTTTATGCACTTTGTGGATGTGAGTTCATTTAGTAAGTGGGGAAGTTGGGGGGCTTTGGAATATGTGGAACAAAAGGGTTCGCCTAAGTATGATGCTTTGATGGATTTTATTGATAAGAATCCTTGCTGGTGGGATGGCTGTGCTGTTGAGGAAGGATGAGCAATTGGATGCAATCAAGAATCGTTCGACACTTCCTCAAACTCTTCAGCATCCCCCGGCAAACCCGAACCCTCGCTACTCCTCAACCGGGACGATTCCCCATTACTCGCACCCGCACCGTAAACCCCAGAATACCTCTCCTCCAAACTCGAATCCCTCAGCGAAATCGCACTTCTTTGACTCGGCGACAATCTATCTGTTGACCGGCGATTTGTCCCAGAAATCGGCGGCTTCCGAGTTAAAGTTTTCCAAGCAGCCTTAATCCCAGTCACCACGCTGCGAGTAGTTACCTGCACGTTTTGCGCCTGCTTTTTGGCGGTACCAATACTTCGATCGACCTGTTTGACAACCTCGCCCGCACTTTGTACTCCCTCGCTGACATCATCCGTCAACTCGCTAATTTCCAGCCCCGTCAACCGAATCGCCTCCAAAGTGGGCGGAAATTCGCGAGAAAGCGTGTCAGCGAGCTTTTCCACGCTGCGGGCCGCCCGTGCCAGCGCTTGCACCGCAGGTATTAAAGTCACTAAAACAGCAGTCAGGCTAACTGCCACTAGCAAAATCGAAAGTCCTAGCCAAAATATGGGATCGCTCACTGGAATCTGGGATTGGGGGTTGAGAATTTCATGCCATTTAGCGGATGGGAGGGCGCGACGGGGGACTCACTTCAGCTTCAGCTTCCGACAGGGTTTGGCGTTCCCGCTGAGTCGCTTCCAAACCTGCCGCGATCGCCTCTTTGAGTCTAATCAAAGTTTCGTCCCAATTCCGGATGGCAGTTTCAGAAAGTCGATCGGCCTGCAACTGCACGCTAGTCGATAAATCTTCCGCCAACTCCGGCAAAGCATCTGCCGATTTTTTCAATATCTGCCGCGTCTCCTTGCCTGGTCGCGGTGCTATCAGCAAGCCAGTCACGGCGCCGATCGCAGAACCCACAAGCAAACCGCCAATAAATAATCCTGAACGTTTAGTTGACATTTTTATAACTTCTCTCCATACACCAATTTTAGGCACGTTTGCCCGATCGCAGCCCTTTACAAAGGTAGAAATATTGTTGAAAATCCTACTGAGTCAGCACGGGCAGCAATTTTAGGATAGCTTACCTCAAACGTCGATCGCGCCTGGACCAAAGCATCCGTCCCAAACCCAGCAATCCCAAAAGTTGCTGAACCTGTTGCAGTTGCAATTCCAGTTGTTGATAACGTAGTCGCAGTTGGCGGGTACCTTGCTGCCTTTTACCAAGGAAATCCGGCGACATACTGAGGACATTGCTGCTACAGCGTTGGATTGCTGCGATCCGAATTTCCAAACGTGCGATCGTCCGCCGCATTTTCCACACCTTCGCAGCGATATAAAAACAGACCACAGATATTAGTAGATTGATAATTACAACAGCACTCAGCATTTATTACCCATTTTCAAATACTACTAAAATATTCCGCTTTTTGTTGCGGACTAGGAGCAACTGCCTACCCGATATATTGTAGGGAGACAACATTGTTGTGTCCTGATATATGTTTTAAGGACACAACAATGTTTTGTCCTGAACTATGTGTCCCTATCCCTAAGCTGTGTCAATTTTTAAGCCTGAGACATAGCAGGCAAACAAACCTTAGTACCGCCCAAACCGCAATAACCGTTCGGGTTTTTAGCAAGATACTGCTGATGATAGCTTTCTGCGTAATAAAACTCAGGAGCATCAATAATTTCAGTGGTAATCTTGCCGTAACCGGCCGCAGTCAAAGCCTGTTGGTAAGCATCGCGCGAAGCTTCAGCTAGCTGCTTTTGGCTGGCTGAATACGTGTAAATTCCCGATCGGTACTGAGTACCAGAATCATTGCCCTGACGCATTCCTTGAGTAGGATTGTGACTTTCCCAAAAAACTTTGAGCAGCGTTTCGTAACTAATTACTTTGGGATCGAACACAACCAGAACTACTTCATTATGTCCCGTCATCCCGCTGCAAACTTCGTTGTAAGTAGGATTCGGAGTAATCCCGGCCGCGTAGCCAACAGCAGTCGAAAAAACTCCATTTTGCTGCCAAAATTTGCGTTCTGCTCCCCAAAAACAGCCCAGACCAAACAAGGCAGTCTCCATGCCGTTTGGAAAGGGAGGTTTGAGCGGATTGCCGTTAACAAAGTGAGTTGCCGGTACCGACATCGACTCTGCCCGTCCCGGTAATGCCTCTTGGGGAGAGGGCAGGCTCGACTTTTTGCCAAATCCAAATAGCACCATAAGTTTGTGAGGGGATCTCTGATAAACGTCTTTACCTTACTTAATAATATCAGATGTATACTGAAAGTAGTGGCCCTCTTAAAGGTAGAAGGTAAAAACCAGAAGGCAGATTTTTTTTTCGGAAGGTTTTTGGTGATACTGCTCACTGCCAACGCAGTTTTAAATCACATTAGCTAGTGTTATCTGTCACCAAAACACACCTAAAATATCACCTATTGTTGAGTTGTAAATCACGCGGATTTTAGGCAAAATAGCCGATTATTAAAGGTATGGTGTTGTAGTAGTTATTCAATACCATTTATTGGGAGTGTGTACAAATGGGCGCTAAACCTTGCAGTCAACCTTTAAAATCTAATCCGTTTATTACTTACCGCGACCCAATTACAGGCAAGTGGATTGTGGTAAATCAGACTTTGCCCAAAGCAGCAGAACAAGCACAGCTAGCAGCAGCTTGAGTTCTCATATTAATTTTTGACCTAAAAATTAACCATTCTTTCAAATTTCAGGACTTACGCAAAAAGTTATTGGACGCGCTACTTATATTCGTAAGGTGCTTAAGTTCCACTTACCTAAGCACCTTACTTTGAAACATTTCTCATTTCTTTTTGCAGTTCCAAATAGCGATAGAGATATTCCGCAATTATTCCGTGCAAAAACAAGTCGCGGGCCGCATTAAACGGACTGTTGGGCGCTAGCGGATGGCGGTTGACTATTACATGATTCCAGTCGCAATTTCCGGTAATCTCGCTGACGTACACTCCGAAACTTTCATCTAACTGAAGCGACATCACTGCTCGCGCAAATTCGTCGCTAGTCAAACACAGAGAATAAAAGACTTTAAACAATTCGATCGCCGATTCTAAATCCAGAATGTTTAGCCATCTGCGTTTTTCAAAATCTATGGCAACTTCTACTGGTTGAATACTATCATAATTTATTCCCCGTTTTTTGACGGCTTGCAACCAGTTAGGATTTGTCAGCATGGCCTGGTTGTAGTCCCAGACAAAGTTATAGAGAATTAAGTCGTGTTCGAGAAACGCATTGTCCGCTAAATCTTTTACAGTGCGCGGATAAAGCTTTGACTTTTCTATCTCGGTGTCCGGACCGTTGTCAATCAAGAAGTTGATAATGTTGGAGCCGATGCAGATGTGTCGGACAATTAAATAACAAGCTTCTGGCGAGACAAAGTTATTTAGGAAAAATGCAGCCGATTTGTGCATTAAAGTGTAAGCGCGGAATTGAAATGGCAACAGGCGCTTTGTTGTCATAATTACCGCCAGCAACAAGTTAGCAATTACTTTGATCGGAATCAGCAAATAACTGCGAGTCCAGTTTTGCAAATCCCGGATCATGTAGGCTTTTGCCACTAAATCGACGGGAATAGATCGATCGCAAAACAGTACATCCCAAACATTCGGATCTCGGCGGTTATAGGGTTTGGTAGCGTAAGGGATTTTTCGCTCATCTGGGAGATTTTCGGTATCTTGTCTTTGCAGCTTTTGCATTAGCGAATTTCCTCCAATTGCAGCAAATATAAACGAGCAGTAACGCGAGCGGTTTTGACAATGTGGCGGGCAATATCATCTGTCATCCATTCGGCATTAATCAAATTTTCCAGTTTGGCTAAATGCGACTCGTCATTAGCTCCGTGGTACGCTAAAAACGATACTTGTTCTGATTGCAAACCGAGAGTTTCTTGAATTTGTTTTGCCCACTTTCCCGCCAACCGATTGCCCAATCCTTCGATAATAAACATACTGCCAATTAAATCGACCGGATTTTCCCGCGATGCTTGGTGGAAGATAAAAGCTGATAGTGCTTCGCTGCCAATATTCTTATCATATTCCACAATTTTTGCCAATTCACCGCCCACAGAAACATAATTTTGTTCTAGCATTTGATAGTCGCGGTGTTCGTCTTGGGCATGGCCGATAAAAGTCGATCGCAGGCGAAAGTCACTCATGTTAGAAGCAGCGCGAGCAATCCAGCGAGATCCCTCTACAACTTGCGGCCGGAGATTGCACAGCAAAGCTTGATAATCTTCTATTGTAAACTCTCCTCGGTACAATTTGCGGACAATAGGAACGGAACGAATTTCGCGATCGAACTTCAGCCAAATCCATGCTAACTCCCGCAACAAATAAGCTTGCGGAGAGTTGGGGTGTTCGGGTTTAACGCTTTCGAGAGGCGAAGCTTCGGGAACCTCATGAAAGTTAGAAATTTGAGAACTCATAGGCTTATGGGTATTTTCCACAGCAGTTAACATCATATATGCCGTTGTAAAGCGACCGCTTTCCGGGACAAAACAAAAGATTTTCTCTCCAGGCTGCAACTTGCCCGAATTGAACAATTCCTCTAACATTAAATAAATCGAGGCGCAGCCTGTATTTCCCCGACTGTATAAGTTAGTAAACCATTTTTCTTCAGGAATCATGCAGCCTGCTTGTTCCAGAAGTTCTACAATTTGCCCCCGGAAAAAGTGAGACGAATAGTGGCACAGCAGCCTGTCGATTTCCTGCGGACAAACTCTCCCGGCTTTAATCAGCCGCAGCCAACCTTCAACGCCTAATTTCATTACATTTTCAAGCAAGCGAATATTTTGCCGCAAGTCAAAAGCTCCCGCTGTGGCTGCATCGAGATAGGAGGAATAATCCAACCAGCTTTTAGTGGATGTTTCGTTAGCTAATCCTGAATACATACAAACAGGATAGGCGTTGGCGTGGGAAATTAGCTCAATCCATTCTATTTTTAAGCTGATTCCTGTCGCGTTAGGATGGTTTTGGAGCAACAATGCTCCCGCACCGTCGGAGAGCATCCAGCGCAGAAATTCTGTATCGAAAGGCAGGGGTTTTCCGGCTTGCACTGAAGTCTTTGCTTCAAATTTGGTGTTTTTAAACAGGCGCGAGGGAAATTCGGAAGCGACGGCAATGGCGGTTTGTTTTTTGCCGAGTTCGATTTGAGAGGCGGCGTAATTTAAAGCACTAACTCCGGCACAGCAAACTCCTTGAGTTGACACTATTTCTAGGGGAGATAATTCGGAAAGTTCCCCGTGTACTGTGCTGGCAAATCCCGGTACTAATAAGTCTGGTAAAGTGGTAGCGCAGGCCAATAAGTCGATCGCCCCCGGTTCCAGATTTGACTGAGAAATCGCGTCACGGACGGCAAACGCTGCCATTTGGCTGTTAGAATATAGTGTTTGCTGCTGTTTGTCGATCGCGTAGTAGCGCTGTTGAATGCCGTTGCTGTTGAGAATTCGCTGCCTGACTCTCGAAGGGCGCGAGGCAACTTTGCCGAGATATTCTTCCATCTCATCATTATTAATCGGTTCTCCCGGCAAAAATTTTCCCATCCGATTGATATAAGCACTGTACATGGCGTAAACCTCCAAAGTTGCTAATTTAGTCGGGTTCGTTGTTTTGTTAAATCAAGGCAGAAAATATCTAAAATTGATGGTGCTTTGTGAAGCAGTGAACTTGCAAGGAGAAACCAGCTATCTTGTAGAGTCGCCGGAAATCAGGCAAGTTGAGCAACAGCGGCAACAAGTAATCTGAAGCGGGGTGAAGTTTTATGTAATTGAGCCAATATGTAACTAGAGTTCCTTCGCAGCTTCCCGACTCAAATGGATATTGCAAAACTAGATACTTGGTATTCTCCTTCTCAACGCCGCACGGCTGTTTCGCTGTTGATGAAACGAGTAGGCGTAACTCGCACTAGGGCTGAATGCTTTATCAGGCTTTGGGTTTACTTATCGGTGAAACAGCTTCAGGAAAGCCAGCCCCGTCTCAAACCACCGCTGGCGAAACTGGAAGTGCCAGCAACAGAAGTGCAGTGCACTCACCGGGAAGCCGCCGAACTATTTTACTGTGATTCCGATCGCGGAAGCGATCGCGCCGCCGGAATGATGTTAGATAAATTAGCAGCACTCGGATTAATCGCAAAACACTTTGATGGTAACGCTACGGCAATTCAAATTCAACCTGTTTCAGAAATTTTAGAGGCCGCCGAACCTCAAAAGCCTGTACAACTCCAATTAGATAATTTTGACCCCCGGTGCGACGCGATTCCGGTTGCCAATTTATTAGCCACCAATTACAACTGGATGAACCGAAACACTAACGCAGTTCCCCACAAAATTGCTAAAATACTCCGGTTTTTTGCCAGTCAATACTCAAAGGGAATGCGAGTTTTGCGCCGCTCAGATAATCTCAATCCCGTCGGATTTTACTTACTTTATCCCACAGCTAGCGAATCTGAAGTAAATTTTTTTAATGCTGCTAGTAAAGGGCTTCATTTAAGTTCTATTTCCGATATCGATCCTTTCAAGATGGCGCTACCAGGAGATCTAAATTGCCAGTCAGTATTTGTCCGCAGTTGGATGATCGATCCGCAGTATTTGTCAGAATACCGCATTGCTTTTCTCGAAGACACACAAAAAGTTTTAGGCGAAATGCAAACAGATTTTCCCAATCTTTGCGACTTGTACACCCTGATGATTCACCCCATGTACGAAAAACTGTGCCTGGTCTTGGGATTTCAGAAGACTAGCAGTGATAGTCAGTTATCTGTTTACTGGATGTATCTCGCCTTGGATAGATTTTTAGCATTAAATATCAAAGAAGCCTTGCTCAAACTGTAGGGTGCGCAGTGCGCACCTTACCCCATTTTTAACTCAAAACTATTACAAAACTTCCCTCGCCAAGTATTGTTGCAGCACTTCCGGCACTTTTACAGTTCCGTCTGGCTGCTGGTAATTCTCCAAAATTGCTGCCATTGTGCGACCTATAGCTAAACCGGAACCGTTGAGGGCGTGAACGAATTGAGTGCCTTTTTTACCCGCTTCTTTAAAGCGAATATTTGCCCGCCGCGCCTGAAAATCTGCGACGTTGGAACAACTGGAAATCTCGCGGTATTTGCCTGCAGATGGCAGCCACACCTCTAAATCGTAGGTTTTGGCTGCCGCGAAACCTAAATCGCCCGTACACAGTGCGATCGCCCGATAAGGCAATTTCAGCGCCTGTAAAACTCCCTCAGCATCCTGCACTAATTTTTCGTGCTCTGCCTCGGAGGTACTCGGATGCACGAGTTTTACTAATTCAACTTTATTAAATTGGTGCAATCGAATTAATCCCCTCGTATCTTTGCCGTAACTGCCAGCTTCGCGACGAAAGCAAGGAGTGTAAGAACAGTGATAAATTGGCAACTGTTCTGCTGTCAAAATTTCACCTCGGTACAAATTGACAACCGGAACTTCGGAAGTAGGAATTAACCACAAATCGTCTTGATCGCACTTGAAACTTTCTTCAGCAAATTTGGGTAATTGACCAGTAGCGGTCAGGGATTCAGTGTTAACTAAAAATGGGGGAATTACTTCTACATAACCAGCTTTTGTGTGGCGATCGAGCATGAATTGAATAATCGCTCTTTCCAGGGCAGCCCCGGCTCCCATTAAGCTCACAAAGCGGGGCTGAGCGATTTTTACAGCCCGTTCAAAGTTGATAATTCCTAATTTTTCGCCGATTTCCCAGTGCGGTAAAATACCGGAATTTTGGGGTATGTATTCGTCTCCCCAGCGCCGGATTTCGACGTTTTCCTCTTCATTTTTGCCGATCGGCGTTGACGGACTCGGTAAGTTTGGCAGCGGTAGCAATAAAGCTTCTATCTGAGCTTTTAGGTCCTTTTCCTGTGCTTGCAGTTGGTTCGACTCGGTGCCGACTGCGTTGCCTTCTGCTTGCAGTTCCTGAACTTCGGGAGATTCGAGGGGTAAACCCGATTTTCTTTTTTGACCGATGAGTTTGGCAATTTCGTTGCTGCGGGCTTGCAGTTGCGATCGCTTGCCTTCCAACTCCCGCTGCTGTCTGTCTAGTTGCAAAATCGGCTCGATTTCATAGTTACCTCCGCGCAGGTTGAGGCTTTCTTGCACGGCTTGCGGGTTTTCTCGGATTAATTTGAGGTCTAGCACAGATTTATTCTAAATCTTAAATTTTAGATCGGCTGGGACAAAACGAGATGATATAAAAGCTTTGTTAATCATTTACATATTAAGTTATAAGTTATTCTGACTTATAATTTCGTTGGGTATTACCCCTGAAGGGTGACACCCCACAAATGTCTGCTATACTTGCAAATATTAGTAGATGCACCCTGATAATTTTCTACCCCAGCCAGCGATGGTAGGGGTTTTTTGTTGTGTAGGATGAAATTGAAGTCCTGGACGCACTATCAGTCTAAAAAACCCAGTTTCTCGCGATTATCGTCTCAGATGAGGCAATTACGTCAAGAAACTGGGTTTTTGCGTCCAGGACTAGGTTAGTAAGTCCTAAAATATCTTTCCGGTTAAAAGTTAAAGCCAGTGCGGAGCAACCAAACCCATTGAGTGTCGTTGCGGCTGTCATTCTCAGGATTAACAACGGCCCAAACACCAGGGGTGATGGAAATGTTGTCGTTGACCTGAAAGCGATAGAACGCTTCAATGTGATAGGAAGTATCTCGCTCGCGGCGCACATTACTGCTCGTCACGCGACCTGGCAAACCCATTAAAATCCCCGGTAGGTTGCCTTCACCTCCCACATCTGGGAAACTGATCCCGATCGCTGCATACACAATATCAGCGCGATCATCGCCGTCAACATTTAGCAAAACCACGCCACCTCTACCATCAGAAACGCTGCTAACACCGGAATTTTCTGCATTGGCGCGAGTATAAACGCCCCAACCGTGAACTTGCAACCGGGGAGCAAGGCGGTAGAATCCTTGTACGGCTACAGAATCGCTGGATGTAGCAATATTGTCCCCAAACGGTCGCGCAGCCAGAAAACTGCCCGTACCGCCTGTGAGGTCGGCTTTACCGCTTGGTGCAAAGGTACGAGAATAGGCTACGCCAATTGCTCCGCCATCGCCCCGGTAGGCAAGCTGAACCAGAGCGTTGTAGGAACCGTTGAATAAACCGTTACTTTGCTGCGAGAGATTGGGATTTCCTGCGATATAGCCCACAGTCAGGGTGAGGTTTTTGACGATCGTCCAGTTGACAGCAGCACCCCCACCTCCCCGGCGGTAGAGAGGACTGTATTGTCCGAACTTCGAGGGAATTCCCTCACTATCGCTGGCGATCGTGGGAGGAGTCAGCAAATCGGTAATATCGGAATACCCAACACCTGTCGGGCCCACGGTCAGCGCCAGATTAGAGGTCAGCGGGGTCACATACAATACGTGAGGGACGGTGATTGTGTTGTCAACATTGCCATCAAAGTTCAAGGCCGTCATATTTGTACCCGTATTGTCGGCAATCCTGCCCAAGTTGCCGAATTCCAAACGGGTTCTCAGCATATCGCGACCGGTAAAACTGGTTTCAAAATTTAATCGCCCCCGGTTGGCAACAATAGTGTTGGTGCGATCGCGCGAATCCCCAACACTGTTACCCGAGGTATCTGTTACCACCACGATAATTTCCGCATTCAGCTTCGTAGTAGTCGAGAACTGATTCGCTTCTAGTTCTGCTGTGCGTGCATCGAGAGCATCGACTCGACCCCGCAACACCGATAATTCTGTTGCAAATTCTGCTTGCAGTTTTTGGACGATCGCTAAATCTTCCCGAGTAATCAGGTTGGTTGTTCCTGTGGCAATTAGTTCGCTGACTCGATCGAGACAGCTATTCAATCCTGCTGCAAATTCGTACCGTGTCAGCGCGCGGTTTCCTCTGTAGGTGCCGTCGGGATAACCGACAATGCAGCCGTAGCGTTCTACTAGAGATTGCAGCGCCTGAAACGCCCAGTCAGTTGGTTTTACATCCGAGAGTTGAGAGACAGAATTCACCTGCGCGAAGGGGTTTTCTGCCAAGGTCTTTAACGGTTCAGGAGCAACTAATCTATCAATTGGTGCAGCAAAAATTGAGGATGATGTTAGTACAAATACCGCAGGTGATCCCAGTATAAAAGCAGTAATCAGGTGAGGAAAATGCTGGATGTGCATAGGACAAAGCTCCGCATAAGGAACCGATCGACCGAATTAGCAATATTACGCTGCGCTTGAACCGGTGCGAACTTTGTCAATCGTCACTGCGATAATTATCACCAGACCTTTGACAACTAACTGCCAGAAGAAAGACACGTTCATGAGAGTTAGTCCATTGTTTAGCAGGGCAATAATTAAAGCCCCCAGCAAAGTACCCCAAATAGTGCCAATTCCACCTGTGAAACTGGTTCCTCCCAAAATTACAGCAGCGATCGCATCTAATTCGTAGCCTTGCCCCAACATCCCCGTCGCACTGTAGAGGCGCGACGCGCTCATAATTCCACCTAAACCAGAAAGCAACCCACTCACGCCATAGACAAATAACAGCACCCGACTCACCTTAATACCTGTCAATCGTGCTGCCCGAATGTTGCCTCCCACGGCATAAATATGCCTCCCTAGAACAGTCCGTCGCAAGACAAACCAACTCGCTAAAACTGCTAAAAAAGCGATAATAACTAACCAGGGAATTGGCCCGACATAATTGTTACCTACCCAAGCAAAATTCAAATTTCTATTGATAACTGTAGTGCCGTTAGCTACTAAATAAGCAACTCCCCGCAAAGCTGTGTAAGAACCCAGGGTTACAATGAACGGAGGCAAACCTAAATAGGCAATTAGCGAGCCGTTAAGTAATCCTAAAAATACTCCGGCTATTAACGCAGCCGGTACAGCAAACCAACCGAGACCTGGAACTAAGGAAACCAGCACCCCCACAACTGCAGTCACGCCCAAAATTGACCCTACTGAAAGGTCAATTCCCCCCGTCAAAATCACAAAAGTCATGCCTGTAGCAAGGACAATATTGATCGATGCTTGCCGGATGACATTGATCAAATTTCCTACTGAAAGAAAGTTGGGCGTTACCAGGGAAAAAATGATACAGATGCCAACCAAAATCGGCAGGATACCGGCCACTTGGATGAAATTTTTCCAAGCTTGAGCTTTACTGGCTTTTTGGCGATCGCTCCCTGAACTTCTGCTGGTTTTTGTTTGCGTTTGACTCATGATTTTACTACCTCTTTTGCACCAGTGGCATAAGCCATAATGTTTTCTTGCGTAATCTTTTCCCCAGTCGAGCCGCCTACTTCACCGACAAGGCTTCCTGCGCGCATCACTAAGACGCGATCGCTCATTCCCACAATTTCCGGCAGTTCGCTAGAAATCATTAAAATACCTACACCCTTGGCTGCCAAATCGCTAATAATTCGATAAATTTCGCTTTTGGCGCCAATGTCCACACCCCGCGTCGGTTCATCTAGCAAAAGTACCTTTGGGTTGATAGCCAACCAACGCGCTAGCAGCAACTTCTGCTGATTACCCCCAGAAAGATCCATTGCCCTGATGCTCGGGCTTGCAAGGCGAATCTGCAAATTATTAATAGCATCATTGACAATTTTCAACAGAAAATTTGAGTTAATAATGCCAGCTTTTGCTTCTCGATCGAGGACATTCATGGTGATATTTTCACCCGAACTTGCCTCCAAAAATAGTCCGAGAGCCTTGCGATCTTCTGGCACGTAAGCAATTCCGGCGGCCATTGCTTCATTGGGTGTCGAGACATTCAGAGGACGATTTTCGAGTTTAATTTCACCGCTTGTCTTTCGATCGGCACCAAAAATCAGGCGGGCAAGTTCTGTTCTGCCCGCGCCAACTAAACCAGCTAAACCCAGAATTTCGCCCGCATGAAGTTGAAAAGTGGCAGGCTTTACTTTGCGGCCGTCGCTTAAATTTGTTACCTCAAGAACAACAGCACCCGGTGTTATTTGATGCTTGTTTTCGTACAAATCCTGTAAAGAACGACCCACCATCATTTCCACCAAGCGATTGGCAGAAATTTCGTGCTTTTCCAGAGAGCCAATATACCCGCCATCTCGGATGACGCTCACGCGATCGGCAAGAGCATAAATCTCTTCCATCCGGTGGCTGATATAAATAATAGCAATGCCCTCATTCCGCAAACGGCGAACCACTTCAAAAAGCTTATCTGTTTCGCGATCTGAAAGCGCAGCCGTCGGCTCGTCCATCACTAAAATTCTGCTTTTATCTTTGAGCGCCCTAGCTATTTCCACTTGCTGCTGTTCGGCAATTGAAAGTGTGGAAACCAAGTCTCCAGCATCAAAACTTGCGTCGAGGTTTTTTAAGACCTCAGCAGCCCTACGTCGCATTTCATCTTGGTCTAAAAATGTACCTCCTTTCTTCAGCTCGCTGCCCATAAAAATGTTTTCAGCAACTGTCAGATTGGGGGCGAGATTGAGTTCTTGATAAATAATCGCTATCCCTAAATTTCTGGCTTGACCGGGGTCTGTCATCTTAACAGCTTGACCGTCAATTCTGATTTCGCCTGCATCAGCTATGTAGGCTCCCGCCAGAATTTTCATCAGCGTACTTTTGCCCGCACCGTTTTCCCCCATGAGGGCGTGGACTTCGCCTGGGTAAACGGTGATATTTACATCGTGCAAGGCGGTAAAACCGTGAAAGGTTTTTGTAATACCTTGCATTTCGAGTACGGGCTTAGTTTTAATTGAATCTTGAGTGCTATTTACCATTGTAAATACCGTAAGGAAATCTGCTTGACTATTAAACTTAGATCCCCCCTAGCCCCCCTTCTTAAAGGGGGGAGAAGATTATTCTCAAAGTGGGTCTTCTTAAGGGGGATGTAGGGGGATCTAGACTCGGGGAAAAACGGGATTCCTCAAGGGTTTTAGTCTTAACTTGACACGAAGAATGTCACTCACTTGTCCAGCCTTTATGTTGATTGACGTTTTCGCGAGTAATCAGCGCGACTGGAATCAGAATGTTTGGATTGGCTGGCTTTTTTCCTTTCCGAATGTCGTTCCCGACTTCAACGGCCTTGGCTGCCATGCGAAATGGATCTTGAGCTGCTGTAGCCACAAAGAGACTGTTGTTCTGTTTGAGCGCATCTAAAGCTTCAGGTGCACCATCGACTCCCACAATAAAGAACTCGCTTCTTTGTGCTTGTTTTGCTGCTAATTCTGCACCAATGGCACAGGGGTCATTAATGGCAAAAACAGCATCAATTTTTGGGAAGGAAGTAAGCAAATCGCTCATCACTCTTAACCCGCCATCGCGGCTGCCTTCTGCGTTCTGATCTTTGGAAAGAACTTTGAGATCGGGATATTTGGAGAAGACACTTTGGCACCCCTGAACTCGCTCGACGACTGAAGCGACGGGAGGCCCGTTGATAATCACAACGCTGCCTTTTCCTTTCAAGCGATCGGCTATATATTGACAGCTTACTTCGCCAGCTTGCACGTTATTTGAAGTAACTGTGGCATCCACGCCTCCCTCGGCGGCGGTATCAACTGCAATTATCGGAATTCCGGCTTGCTTGGCTTTTTCGACAGCGGGGGCAATGCCTTTGGTGTCAGCAGCATTGAGTACAATCATGCTGACATTAGAGGCAATAAAGTTTTCGATTTGATTAAATTGCTGATTTAAATCGTCGCCGCTGGAAACGAGAGTTGTCCTCACGTTTGCACCGCCGATTTTCTTGGCTTCGGCCTCAGCGCCCTTGCCAACTTGTACGAAGAATGGATTACCGAGGTCGCGGACTGCTACAGCAACTGATGAAAGTTCGGAGTTGCTGGTTTGTATGCTGTTTTGAGCGTTCCGGGAAGTGGCTGTGCAACTTGCCAGAGTGCTGCTGAGTAGACTAAAAAGACTGAGTGCGATCGTTACTCGTTTCACCTCAAACTCCAATGAAGGCTCATTTGGAGAGAGTCGCTCGTAAATATGACCTTGCCAACCTAACATTAGCTTTATTAGGTTTAAGCTCGAATACCTAATGTTTTAGGTGAGCGGCTTTTCTTTGTACATGATTGTACGAGATCGTGTTTATTTTCTGCTCGTAAAAATTTTTCACTCGGCTCGCCAGACTACTTTTGTCAACCGAAAAGATGAACATTTAAACTATCTCCTCGATGCCAAAATAATCAACGATATTAATATTTATTTAATGCTTTATGAGCATTAATTTTTGGCAAGGCGTGACAAATTTTTAGGAGGATATTTTCGACAAAATCTTTCAGAAATTGCTTTTAAAACCTGGCAGAGTCACATTAAATTTAACTCTCTATCTTGCTGATGATAACAATTAAAGACTGGCTCTATATCTATCTTTGGATAGACAATACTTTTACTAAAGACTAAAAATACGATATCCTCGATCGACACCATCTGCTAATCCTCAGTCTGCTCGGACGCGCCGCATCAACTTAATAAATCTTAAATTTTGCTTGGGGTAGGATATTGTAAAAAATCATTAAGTTTACAGTCAATTATGGTAGATTATAGTAAACTATAAACAAAGTTTCGCACTTACCGATGCAGCCCGTTAAAAAGCCCTAATAAAAAAGCAGATCGTCGCTCAAAACCAACGGTCAGAGTAGGCGAGTCAAATATTTGCTTGTAAAACCTGTAATTACAGTCATCATGGCATGGTTTAAAAGCTTTGGATAATGGCGATCGCCCTTTTTGACAAAATCACTATAATGCAATAATTTTCTTCGCTGTCAATGGGTAAATCTGAGATGCGATCGGCCAATCACCTATTCTGTTTCCTAGAAATATTTGCCAGCGAAGGCGGCATTCAATCCTACGTTCAAGACATTTTCAAAGCTTACGTGTCAATAACCGGAAACACGAACTCGCCGCCGCAAGCTGAAGTTTTGTTGTTGCGAGATTCCCCAGACTGCAACAATCCTTACGAGTCAAAAAATCTAAAATTTTCTTACCTCAAAACCGAGAATCCCTGGTTGGGCCGTCTTAAGTTTGCTACATTATTACTAACTCGATTGCTCCAAAAACGACCGCAGCGGGTTTTTTGCGGTCACATCAAACTCGCACCGCTAATTCAAACTTTATGCCAGCCGCTGCGAATTCCCTACACAATTTTAACTTACGGCAAGGAAGTGTGGGAACCGCTTCCGCCCAAATATCAAACAGCAATGAGACAAGCTGACAGTATTTGGACTATTAGCAGGTACACGCGCGATTCCCTACGGGATAGCTTCGCCGCGCGTACTTGCGAACTTAACAACTTAAATCCCGAAAAATTCCAAATAGTGCCTTGTACTGTAGATGAAAATATATTTACGACTGGGCCAAAGCCACAGGATTTATTAGAGCAGTACAATTTGGTTGGTGCTAAAATATTGATGACTGTAGCCAGATTGCGATCGACAGATAGTTACAAAGGCGTTGATGTCACCATTCAAGCTTTGCCACAAATAGCCGAAACTTTTCCCAATGTGAAATACTTAGTTATTGGCAGAGGAGACGATCGCTCTAGATTAGCCAAACTTGCTGATGATTTGGGAGTTACCGAAAGAGTAATATTTGCGGGTTTTGTACCGACAGAAAATTTAGCAGCACATTACCAGTTAGCCGATGCTTATGTAATGCCCTCCCAGGAAGGCTTCGGTATAGTTTATTTGGAAGCGCTGGCTTGCGGAGTACCCGTGCTCGCGGGGGACGCGGACGGGTCGGCCGATCCGCTGCAAGATGGTAAACTAGGGTGGCGAGTTCCTCACCGAGATTCAGCAGCAGTAGCGGTTGCTTGTGTGGAAATGCTGCGAGGGGAGGATAAAAGGTGCGATCGCCACTGGTTGAGGGAACAAACCCTGGCAAGATTTAGTTTTGAATCCCTTTGTCAATCCTTACAAGGAAGTTTTTAATCCTCTGACTCAAATAAGCTTATGCCGTAGAGAGCGGTTTCTGGGTGTACAATGGGAAAATTAACTCGATCGACCGCCTGAATTTCTGAGTAGGATAGAGTTATGCCTACCTGCAAAGACACCCAAGGAGACCACCGTGAACCAAGGCACCCCCAAAATATCTTTCAAGCTACCCCGTATTAGCAATTGGCTGATACTGCTGGGCATCGCGTATTTGTTGGTGTCTATTGGTTTGGGTTGGGTAGTTAAATCAGTGTTGATTTTAGTAGCTTTTTTGTTGCTGACGCCTGTGGTCGCATTTTTCGCGCTTCAGTGGTGGCTGAAACGCAATTTAATTGAGGACAATTGTCCAGTTTGTCAATACGAATTTACAGCTTTAAATCAAACTCAGTTTCAGTGTGCCAACTGCGGCGAACCTCTGAAAATAGAGGAAGGTCATTTTAGTCGCTTGACACCGCCCGGTACGATCGATGTTACTGCAGTAGAAGTATCATCGGTTCAACAGTTGGAAGATTAACCAATTTTAGATTTTGGATTTTGGATTTTAGATTTAAGAATTGAATAATTGTTGACTGTTACCAATTCGTAATTCCCGATGCCCGATACTTCGACTACGCTGAGTATAATTGCCAATTCGCAGTTGCCCATTCCCAAAAATTACTTTTCCAAGCGTACTGCATACCACTGCAAATATTTTCCCTGCCCGACATCTAATTCACAATAAGTATCAATTAAATACTTGGCTTGAGCTTCCACGCCAGATATTTTATCCACGTCCTGCGGCAAATCTTCGTGTTTCTCGGTTAACACGGCTTTCAGCTTTTCTAACAGTTCCGCCGCCGTCAAAAACTGCTCTGACTGGTTTGTTTCTAAGACCACAAAGGTGTCTTCGTCATACAGTGACATAGTTTCAAAGGTTGAGGTTAATTATTTCTAAAGTTTCGTACACTTAAGCGATCGAAAGTATAAACTCTTAATTACAATTTTTCAGGCCGGGCTCGATCGTGTTACAATTGAACAACATCAGAATTCCTAGCGGATTACCGTTATTAACTTACTTGTTAACTTAGTTGTTAACCGAGTTGTCAACAGATCCGACACAGCATTTCTGAGGAGATTTGTCAAGTGCAAATTTGTCAAGTGTCAAATTGTCAAGAAATATTCGATCGGCTGTATCTAATTATAACTGGCACTATACATTCCCATGATCACATCTTCCACTTCAACCCCTGTTGCGCGCAAGCCCTCTAAATCAGAAGGTCTCAAAGAACGCAGCAACTATTTACGAGAACCCGTTGCGACTGAACTGTTACAAGAAACAACCCACTTCACCGAAGACGGGATTCAGATTCTCAAATTTCACGGCTCGTACCAGCAAGACAACCGCGACAATCGAGTTAAAGGACAAGAAAAAGACTATCAATTCATGCTCCGCACCCGCAATCCCGGCGGGTTCACTCCGCCGCAATTATACTTAGCCTTAGACAAGCTATCTGAAGAATACGGCAACCACACGATCCGTGTCACAACGCGCCAAGGTTTCCAACTGCACGGGGTGTTGAAAAAAAATCTTAAAACAGTGTTTTCCTCAATTATTAAAAATATGGGGTCAACCTTGGGAGCTTGCGGCGACTTGAACCGCAACGTCATGGCACCGCCAGCACCATACAAAAATCGCCCAGAATACAAGTATGCGCTGCAATACGCTAACAATGTCGCCGATTTGCTAACGCCGCAAACCGGTGCTTATTACGAAATTTGGCTAGACGGCGAAAAGGCTATTTCGGCAGAGGAAGACCCCGCAGTGAAGGCGGCGAGACAGAAAAACGGCAACGGCACAATCTTTAGCGATGACAAAGAAGAACCAATTTACGGCAGCCATTATATGCCGCGCAAGTTCAAGTGTTCCGTTACCGTGCCCGGAGACAATTCAATTGACTTGTACTCTCAGGATTTGAGCTTGGTGGTAATTACCAATGAAGCTGGCGAGTTGCAAGGTTTTGACGTGTTTGCAGGCGGCGGTTTGGGTCGTACTCACAATAAAGAAGAGACTTTTGCGCGGGTTGCGGATGAGATTTGCTATGTTGCCAAGGATGATGTTTACGATTTGGTCAAGGCAATTGTAGCAACCCAAAGAGATTACGGCGATCGCACAGACAGACGGCACGCGCGACTGAAGTACCTGATTAACGACAAAGGCGTACAGTGGTTCCGCGAAAAAGTAGCCGAATATTTTGGCAAGCCACTAGAAGCGTTTAAACCGCTGCCTGAGTGGAAGTATTTTGATTTCTTGGGCTGGCACGAACAAGGAGACGGCAAGCTGTTTGTCGGCATTTCTGTGGATAATGGCCGGATTAAGGATGAAGGTTCATTTCAGCTAAAAACGGCTTTGCGGGAAATCGTGCAGAAGTACAACTTGCCGGTACTGGCGACGCCGCACCAAAACGTGCTGATTTACGATATTTCGCCGGATATCAAACAGGAAATTCAGGGAATACTCGATCGATGCGGCATTCAGCGGGAAACAGCGATCGACCCCTTAGTGCGCTATGGGATGGCGTGTCCGGCAATGCCGACTTGCGGGCTGGCGATTACTGAGTCTGAGCGGGTGATGCCGAGCATTTTAGAGCGGATTCGCGCACTTTTGACCAAAGTTGGCTTGGCAGACGAGCATTTAGTGGTGCGGATGACTGGTTGCCCAAATGGATGCGCCCGCCCTTATATGGCAGAATTGGGGTTTGTCGGGAGTTCGCCGGAATCCTACCAGATTTGGCTGGGCGGTTCTCCCGACCAAACGCGGCTGGCAAAACCAATTGAGGAAAAGCTGCACGTCAAGGATTTTGAAGCTTTTCTGGAGCCGATTTTTGTTTATTTCAAGCAAAAACGGCAACTGAGCGAGAGTTTTGGCAATTTTTGCGATCGCGTCGGGTTAGAATCTATCCGTCAATTTGTAACCAACTACCAATCTGCTGACTCGATGACAACTGAGATTAATGAATTAGAAGTTACGTCTAGTAACGGCGAGGAAAACGAGACTGCCACTGCTGGCGGTGGCAAAGTCCGCCGTCGAATTAGCGTCCGCGATGAAATTTACAACGAGCTCAAGGAAGAAGCAGCCCGTCAGGGCAAGCCAATCACGCAGCTAGCTACAGAGGCGATTTCCACTTATTTAAAGAAGATTAAGGAGGAAGCATAAGCCGATTTTCGATTTTCGCTTTGTGATTTTCGATTGTATTCAATAGACTTCTGGCAACAGTAATATAAAGGCAGAGCATTTGCAGAAAAAAACTTGAATTTGTAAAAGAATTCCGGTTGTAGATGCTTTGCCTTTATTGTTTTTTGAACAGTTGAAACCCCGCCTGCCTATCTCCTCTCATTCTCTCTTCCTCTGCGTTCTCTGCGGTTAAATAAAAAAATCTCTAATATAAAACGAACAATCCCAAATTCAATGCCTCAATTACAAAGATTAGCAGTTACTGTCACTCAAATTTGCGATCGCAAAATCGACTTAACTAGGGAACAGCAGCATTATTTAAATCGAGTGCTACGTTTGCAAGCGGGCGATCGATTTATTGCGATGGACGGCCGAGGGCATTGGTGGTTAGCAGTCCTAGAAGCCCAGGAAACCGGGTTATTTGCCTCGATAGCAGAGGAGATTGCTGTGAACAGGGAGCTACCAGTGGAAGTCACTTTGATGGCGGCTTTGCCCAAGGGAAACGGCTTTGACGAGGTTGTGAGACAAGTGACGGAGTTGGGTGTGGCAAGTATTGTGCCGGTAACGAGCGATCGAACTTTGCTCAAACCAAGCGATCAAAAAGTTGAGCGGTGGAGGAGAATTGCTGCGGAGGCGGCGGAACAGTCGGAACGTCAATTTGTGCCGACGATTTTAGAGCCTATTTCGTTTGATTTTGCTGTAAAAGATTGTGGTCAAAAATATCGATATATTTGTGTAGCTCGCGGGGACAATCGGCATTTGTGGGATTGTTTGTTGGGTAATTTAAAACCCCCCTTTGTAGGGGCGGTGCCCCCGTGCCCGCCCCCGGCTGAGGAAGAATTATCGATTGTCATAGCTGTTGGGCCGGAGGGTGGATGGACTGAGGGTGAGGTGAAAAGGGCGATAGAATTTGGTTTTGAAGCTGTTTCTTTGGGGAGTAGAATTCTGAGAGCGGTGACAGCACCGATTGTGGCTTTGTCTTTAGTTGGAGCGGCTTTTGAGAAGTGCTAATATCAACAAATAACAAAGAATTCATCAGATAGGTGGGTTGACGGGCAATGAAAATAGAGTTGAGGAAAGGTCGATCGCTCTTTTGGTCGATTCCCTACGGGATAGCTTCGCTTCACGCGCTTTTGGCAATTTTCGGTACCACATCAGTTTCTGCACAATCTCCGAGTTTTCCCATTGCTCAACAGATTAATTGCGATCGCCCGCAAGGAGATGTGCAAGTCAGAGCTTGTATTCGGTTGAACTATGAAGCCTCGGACAAACGACTGAACGAGGTTTACAAACAACTGATTTCCCAATTGAGCGACGAAGAGCGATCGCTACTTTCCGAAGCACAATTAGGGTGGATTAAGTTAAGAGATAATACCTGTGAATTTGAAGTTTATAAAAGTCGTGGCGGTACCGGTTATCGAGGTTTCCTCAATGAATGTTTGGATCGCATGACTAAACAGCGCACTGCGGAATTAGAAAACTATTTAAAACAAAGATAAAATAGGAAGTATACCGTACAACACCTGACAACAAAAAATAGAAACAAGTATTTATGAAAAGCCGATCGCCCTTCACCCTCACCCTCACCATCATCTCAGCAATTGTAACCACCATCGTCCCAGCAGTTTTCGCCCAGCGACAGCCATCAGCCAACGAAATCTACATCGATAAAAATTGCCAGCGCAACCAGCAACTACCGCAACTTGAAAGATTCACTATCTTTAGCCGCAACGAATTTACAACTAACGGTCAAAACTATTTGTTCTACGCCGCCCACTATCAAGATGGAGGGGTACTTCTCTGTATATCGAAACCAAATTTTAATCAACCAAAACCTATAAATGAACAAAAAATACAAGCAAATTTTATTGACAAAATAGTCCGAGATATCAACAACAAAACAGCTTTTATCATCGTAGTCCGAGAAGGAAATGGCCTCGATGTACCCATGACCAATTACGGCTTAGAATTGAGCAATGTCGATCGCCCAAAACTCACCTCCCTTTCTATCCTACAGCAGCGGGGAACCCTCAAAGACGGCGTCCCCAGCGAACACAGCTTTCAAGGACGGGCAGGTCAATCTATTACGATCGACCTCAAAAGCAGAGCATTCGGCCACAACATAGCACTGTTGGACACCAGTGGCAAAAATATTGCCCAAACACCAGGCAACTCCCAGAATCTCCGAGAGTCTCAACTCATCGTCAAATTGCCTAGTAACGGCACTTATAAAATAGTTGTTAAAGGAGGCGCTCGTACAAGCAAAGGTTCCTACACCTTAAGCATTAATTCCAATCAACTTTAACTTATATTTTTTTTCACATCCACTCAACATCCATCTATACACATCCGCGTTCATCTGCGGTTAAAAAATCCAAATCTTAATTTTCGCCAAGCGGGAAAAAAATTCCAAACTCACATAAAAGCCAAAATTGTTAACCAGTGGCGAAACCAACCAAACATCAGCCAAGATAGAAACAACGCCATTCCCGTAAACCCCATGACAGACATCAACCAAATAGCCGCCGCCCTAGAGGGTAAAGACTACAAACAAGCTGCCCAACTCATCAAACAACTAAAAAAAGAATCCCCCAAAAATCCGTGGGTACAATACTATATGGCCCGCTACTACGAACTAACCAACAATCTCGAAAAAGCCCAAACAACCTACAAACAAATACTCCGCGACATCACCAACCCCAAAATCGTCTCCCAGACCCGCCAAGCTATTCAACGGGTTGAAAGCGCACAACAAAACCTTCGCCAACAAGCCATAGAAACCGCCAAAAACGACCCCAGCAACCTCGAGCCCGGACTCCTTATCCTCGAACCTGTGAGTCCCGAAAACAAACCCGCCGCCATTCAAAATATTAGCAGAATCTTTAAAATCGACGCCTACACAACCCGGATGCAAATCCAAAGCCGCGGCTGGAGACTCTACAAAACTGGCCCCATCGCCGAACTCCGAATTTATGGTCAAGAACTCCTCAACGCCGGCATTCCCGTATTTTGGGCAACTCTCAGCGATATTCAAAAAATCCAAATCTTCCGAGTGCAACACTTCCAGTCTCTTTCTTCCCCAGCCGTTGTTTGCAAAGATAAACTCTCACGACTCGGTGCGATCGAATTTAGCTGGTCAGAAGTTACCCAAAGAGTAGAAGGCTTGTTGCCGATGTTCATCGAAGTCATGGACTACTCCCCCAACCGAAGAAAGGAGCAATTTCGCCACAGAGAAATCAGGCAAGATTACGCTCAAATCTGTGACTTACACATTCCCAGCAGAAACTGCATTCTGCGAATTTGCGACCAAAGTTACGAATTTCAACAAGGAGTTGACTTTACCAAAGCTTCGGCTGATCTCCCCACTTCACCGAACCCTAAAAACAAAACATCGAGAGTCAAAAACTCTCCACAAATTCCTCAAAGTACCACCCGAATTAACTGGAATAACTTACTGGAAATAGTAGATCGCCAGCTTGACGTTACAGTTTGGTCAGAATTTACGCCCTTTGCCGAGACAGTCCTCGATTACACTAATATGTTGAGCAAGATCGAATCTCATATCGAAATCGAGCGCAAATCCGAAACTCCTTGGGACTCAGCTTTTCAGCTATACAGCGGATTAGCTTTCCTCAGAAACCAAGAAAATAGGGAATAGAACAAATAGTTAAAATTAAAAATGAGGAATCCCATTTTTAATTTGTTAACGTCAGCATTGGGAATTATCCAATGCCCAATTCCCTATTATCAATTCCCAATTTCCTACTTCGTTTTCACCTGACGAGCCATTTCCCGGAAATTGTTCATGCTGGGGCCAGGGCCACGACGAGTTGCATTTGATGTCGGCATTAAGTTATTAGGAGCAAAAGTCCGAATAGGTTCAGCTTGACTCGGCACTTTCCCGTTAGTTGCTGCGGCAGCAGGTACTTTCGCGGGTACTGCATTATTAGCAGGAACACTAGCGACTGGTTCGTTTTCTTTCTTCGACTTTTTCTCTACCTTAGCCTTTTTAGCTGGTTCAGACTTCTCAGACTTCTCAGACTTAACAGGCTCAGCTTTTGCCGGTGCGATCGCAACAGGCTCAGACTTCGCAGGCGCAACTTTTGCTGGTTCCTTCGCTCCCGACTCGCCCAAATCTAGGAAATATTCAGACTTTTTCAAGCCCAACAGTCTGGCAAAAAAGCCGAAAATACCGCCGAAGAAATTTTTGATAAAACCAAACATTAGACTTACTCCTTTTGTTCTTTTAGAGAAATTTGTACAAGCTTGTCAACAAAGTTAGATTACGAGCTTGGGCAACCTTTGTCTACATTTATTCATCAAAATTTACATTTGGCTATATCTAAGCTACCTCATCAAAGCAAATTTTAGGTATGAATACTCACCGTGCTTTGCACTTATTTACAAAGTATCTCAGAATTTGTTAGGGATTCCCACTCATTGTCGATCGTACCTCGATCCGATTCCATAGCTGTCCTAGTACGGGTAAAACTCCCTAGGGGAGTGATTTATGCTGTAATCAGCAAGCAATTTTTCCGCAAAATGAACAGTTCGCTCGATCGCAATCCCGTCATCCTCATACACGGCATCTGGGACACAAAGATGATTTTCAACACAATGTCCGCCCGCCTCACCAAACTCGGATGGTCAGTCCACAGCCTCAACCTGACCCCCAACGACGGCAGCCTCGGGCTCGACTTACTGGCCAAGCAACTCGCAGACTACATCTCTGAAACCTTCGATCCCGAACAGCCTTTAGACATAGTAGGCTACAGCATGGGCGGCATCGTCAGTCGCTACTACGTCCAGCGACTCGGAGGAATCAACCGCGTACAGCGTTTCATCACCCTATCTTCCCCCCACCACGGCACCCTCACCGCTTATTCCCTACGCCTACCAGGATACCTGGATATGCGTCCCGATAGTGGCTTGCTGCGCGATTTAAATCAAGATGTGACAATGCTCAAACGCATAAACTTTACATCAATGTGGACGCCATTTGACATAATGATTGTACCGGCGAACAGTTCCAAAATGCCAGTAGGTAAAGAAGTTAAAGTCAACGTTTTGCTGCACCGCCAAATGGTGACAGAACCCCTAAGTATTAACGCATTAGTTGAAGAACTCAAAGCACCTATTAATAATAAAATTTCCACTTAAAAATGAATAGCAATTTTAGCCGCAACCCCGTCTTGCTAATTCACGGAATCTTCCGAAAATCGGGAATTTTTTACAAAATGTCTGCCTACCTCACTCAACTGGGATGGTCAGTTTACACCCTCAATCTCTCGCCTCATTGGGGCAATGCCAGCATAGACGAATTAGCCCAGCAACTAGCAGATTATATAGACAAAAACTTTGCGCCCGAACAACATTTAGATATAGTAGGATTGAGCATGGGCGGTTTAGTAACTCGCTACTACCTGCAAAGGTTAGGCGGCATTAACCGAGTCCAGCGCTTTATTGCCATATCTTCTCCTCACAGCGGTACTTGGATGGCTTACACTCTCTGGGGAAAAGGCTGCGTTCAAATGCGTCCTGGCAGTGCTTTTTTGGAAGAATTAAATCGAGATGCTGCCTTGTTGGAAAAGCTCAATTTTACTTCGATTTGGACAGATTGGGATTTCATCATCGTACCTGCTTCTAGTTCCAAAATATCTGCTGCCAAAGAAGTAAAATTGTCTGTTTTCGCCCATGCCATGATGGCGAGAAATTCCAGCAGTTTAAAAGCGGTCGCTGAAGCACTTTCAGAACCGTTGAAAGTTCATGATTGACCGTTTGATTCATTCTTGTATAATGTCAAATTTTGTAGAGGCAGGTTTGACCTAAAGTAATTGCCTAAAACCAACAATTTCCTAAACCCGCCCCCACAGGATGCAAATCGCTACCGGACTAAATATCAAACAGCATCCCCAACTTCAGCGTATTCGCTGCGACCAAAAATTGCTTCAGCTTCACAATAATACTTGAACTCAAGTATATTGTGGAAAGGGTCTTCTAAGAAGAAAGTACGGTGTTCTGTAGGCAAACCGACAAATCGCCGTCTCGGTTCTTGATAGAAATTTAAGTTGTTTTGCTGGGCTTTCTCTAACAACGCTTCCCAGTCAGCTTCGGAAGTAAAAATTAACCCAAAATGCCGGGGATAGATGCCTCGCTGAGGCGTCAAAGGTTCGCGGCTGACGTGGGCGACAATTTGATGCCCACACAAACCCATAATCGCAGAATTTGGCGATTCGCGACCTAGTTCGCAGCCGAGCCCGTCTACGTAGAACGCTTTGGTTTGGGCAATATCGGTCACGGGGAAGGCAAGATGAAATAAGACTTGGCTCATGGAGGTACTAAATGCAGAATTCAGAATTGTTCTTTAATTATTTATCTTGGTCTAATCCTTGGTTGGTGGCGATCGCCCTAAATACAGTTTTACTCGCGATCGCCACCATTGCTCCTAAAAAATTGCTCACTCCCGCTGGTCAATTTCACGGCTGGGTATTGGGCGTCCTCATCTGGGGCTGTTTGGGATGGCAAGGCTATGCCGTGGTGATGTTTTACTTTCTTGTCGGATCGGGAGTTACCCGCATCGGCAAAGCCCAAAAAGAAGCAGAAGGAATAGCCGAAAAGCGTTCAGGCGCCCGAGGCCCAGAAAATGTCTGGGGTTCGGCTTTAACCGCGACTCTTTGCGCTTTAGGAGTTTTGGCATTATCTATTTTAGAAGAGACAGGCAAGATGTCTGTGCCACAAGATGCTATTTCTCTATTATTGCTGGGTTACGCGGCGAGTTTTTGCACTAAACTTTCCGATACCTGCGCTAGCGAAATCGGCAAAGCTTACGGCAAACGGACTTTTTTGATTACCAGCTTGCAGCCTGTACCTAGGGGTACGGAAGGGGCCGTAAGTTTGGAAGGAACGATCGCAGGTATTGTCGGCTCAATTCTGATCGCACTTTTGAGTTGGGCCGTCGGTTTAATAGACTTGACAGGAATTGTTTTTTGTGTTATTTCAGCTTTTATTGCCACGAACATCGAGAGCGTGATTGGGGCGACGGTGCAATCAAAGTTTGAGTGGCTGACGAACGAGGTGGTAAATTTTTTTAATACACTCATAGGAGCGATCGCAGCGATTATTTTAGCGGCCACCTGGAGAGCTTTTTTAGCTTAGTTAATGCTGGACGCATTCGCGACCTCAGAAACCGGGTTTATTACGATAATTCAAGGCCTTAACGCAATATTTTTCCAGAGAAACCCGGTTTCTGCCTCGCGAGCTATCAGCTATTAATCATTAGTCATTAGTCTCCCGCAATCAACTCATGACTAATGATTAATAGTTAATCAAACTAAGCGTCGTCTTGCGGTCCAAAAACCATTTGTAAAATCATCGTCGGTTCGCCCCGCTTGTGATAGCGATCGGCCCAATTGCGAATAATTTCATCTAATTCCTCAAGGGCTTGGTCGAGGCGTTCCGGCGGAATATCCAAAGTCTCCATAATTCGCATCACATTCGGTTGTTTTTCCGCCCAATCCTTCATCAGCCGGAAATATCTAGCCGTATCCTCCACCATAGTAAATGTCCGCTCTTCCTGCTCTGCGGGAGAGTAAGTAGCGCGAGTGAGGGCATAAAACGGCATTCCCCAAGGAGAATCAATGCGAGTAACTGTCCCAGAATAGATCAAGCGCCGCTTAATGTGTTCTGCTAGAGCTTCGCTCAAAGGCATTCGCCTTTCTGGAGACATATCTTCTTGCGATCGCCTGTGCAGAAACTCGATCAACTCCATAAACTGAAAAGAATTGATCAGTTGAGCGTCTGGCGGATTCGGAGGAATCTTGCCTTCGAGATATTTTTTTTCATCTACAGTCAAATTGTTTCCCGGAATGCGAGGGCGTCCCGGCATCCAACCATACTGTTCCAACCAGACATAAGGAAACTGAATCAAATACCTAGGTTCTTGGGAACCCAACATTTTCAGCAGTTTTCCCTGAGTCAGAGCTTCCCGGACTTCTTCAACAATCACCTTCACTCGTTTAGGCTCAATGTGATGCAAGTGTCCGGTCATCCGCAGGTTGTTGTCCTGCTCCATATAAGTCATATAAATGGCACACTTAGCCGCCGTTGCGGCCGCGTCTAGAAACGCCCCGTGCCTGTGCCCACTGGTTCTCATGGCGCTAAACGCCAGATATAGCATGATCTGATCCATTGCACTAGGGCTGAGGCTTTTGACCAGATCCAAAGAGTCATTTTTCATCACTATCCCCGAAATAGCCAAATTAGGAGGCATTTTGTTATCCTCCATTAAATTATTGCGAGAGCGCCGAATCAAGCATAGCCGACTGTCGCCGGAAAGCTTGCCAGCTACCCTAATATTCAGGTTAGTTAATTTCCCTGAGGTAACAGGGGCATGGGCTTAAAGGCTATCCACACCGCATAAGTGGTTCTTATTGGTGGCCAATTTAAGTAGATTGCTGCACCCTCTGCGCTGACAGTTTACCTATATATAAGTTAGTTATCGCACGTTTATTATAGTGCAGCCGTTGAAAATTAAACCCTACCTGTGGGGGGGAGAAGGTAAATAACTGTTGCGCTCCCAGGAATTTGAGGCGACTCCGAGCTCCTAATTCTTGAATAGTCATGGATGCCGAAACCAAGTTCGATCGACTAAAATAAGGCTGTTGCGTAATTGCGGGAAAATTTTGATGGTTTTGTGGGATGGGAGCTCGTAGGCCGTCTGCTGTATTTTCACAGCAGGCGGGACACCCCACAAGAATCGTCCTCAAATTGTGCAATGCCAAAATAAGGCTTAGAGGGCGAGGGATATCGGTTGAAAAACCCAGATGATCAGAGGCCTGTGGTTAGTTACTGTTTAATTGAAGCGTTTTCAATACAAAACCGCCACATACTAGAATCTATCTCTAGGTAGATGGCGGTTCCCCGTTTATATGCTAACATTTATCACACAAAAAAGAATCTCCTCAGAACTGTCCACAAAAAGTGCAGTTGTCGCTTAACCTGAAAAACTAGAATCCCAGAAAATCCGATCGAGTGCTCAAATGAACGGCCCGAAGCAACTCAGTTGTGGTAATCACTTGCGTCCAGTGCGATTAGAAATCTTGTAGCGGATGAATGTAAACATTAGGCTCAGTAAAATTTCTGCGTCCGCTGCCCCTTTCAGGACCGCGCTCACCCTTTTGTTGAGTTTGGGCTGACAACATATATTGGGCGGTGGCAGTTGCGACAATGGGGAATGAAGATTCAAAAGCTTGAGCGGCGCTGGCACTCAAGGTAATGCCCAACAGGCTCAGTAAAGCAATTGCAGTGTAGGTTTGCATGGGTAGTATCCGTGTCAGTGTCTATTACGTGATACGGACTTGCCCCGATCGATCAGGATAGATATCTGTGCAATTTTCGGATCTGTGCAAAAAACCTTACGTCTTCAATTCTACTGCTCCCGCCAGCAGCCAAGCACCTGCCGAATTCAGCCTGCCCCATACTGTGATAGGCTTTTCGGTTTCACAATTTTGTAAAAATCTGTCGGTTTCCGAGTCCAAAGTCACGAGTTGCCAAGTTTGACCGGCTAAGGATGCAGGGCTTGTCAGCGTTAGTGTCCAGTCTTGTTCGCCGAGGCGGCGGAAAATGCCAGAAAATTGGCTGTGGGTATTTGCTGTTTGACTGCTTGATTTCTCTACTGACTGCTGACATTCGCCGCTGGCGGGATATGCTTCAGGCCGATCGAGATAATAGCGCTGCCAATCGAGCCAGTCCGATCGCCCCCGTGTCAAATTAAATAAAGGAATAACCGCCGCACTCGCCTCGGAATCTTGCAGCAAAGCTTCCTGCAAAACTCTCACCGGCAAATCCCGCGGCTGACATCCAGATTCCGCGCACAAAGCCGCCGCCATCCCCGCTGCCTGTCCAATATTCATTACCGTCGGTTGCAAGCGAGTTGCACCGTTGGCGATGTGAGAGACGGAAATATTTTTTTCGCAGACTAGCAAACCGTCTGTACTCGCAGGAATTAGGGCGCTGTAAGGAATGGTAAACGGAGTTCCCGTCCAGCGGCCGCCCCACCGGATCGATTTGGGCTGCAAGGGAATGTCGCCACTGGGGTAGTGGTGGTCGTTGGCATAGTTGCCGATCGCAATTGTTTCACAAATGCCCTCGGAATTTATCGGCAACTTCGCGACTCTTCCACCGACAATAGGCAAAATATCTTGTTCTCTGACTGTACTTATCCCTCGCAAGCGGCGACTTTCTCGGTAGTAAGGATGTAAGGCAAAAGAAGGAAGAATGGAAGAATTTTGTTGATTTTCGATCGTGGAAATCGGGAAAATGTTCTGTGCTAAGCCGTAGCGGGGGCCGAGTTGCGTTTGAATGAAGCGGGCGAAACTTTGAGTGTGCCACAGACTTTCTTGCAGGAATTCTTGTCGAGATGCTTCAGATTTAATGAGTCGATCGACCCCTTCACCATAATCATTACCTCGAATCGGCCAATTAATCATCAACAATCCGCCCGGAAGCCTGCCGTAATTGAGAAATTGTTCGGGAGTGTAACTGTCCCAAGCACCGATAAATCGATCGGGATTGTCAACAGGCGGCGCGGTAATTTCTGGCCCGGCCTCACCTTTACCAAAATCCTGCATGATTGCCACCCAAGTCGGAGCTTGCACCGAATAGCTCTCTGTGAGAGCATTAGAGGCAGTCGGCGCGCTGGGTTCTCCCCACTCGGCTTGGAATTCCCAACCCCAGCGGTGTCCAACCTCCGCTAAAGCCAGCAAATCTCCCAATTCCGTTGCATCTAAAGTGATTTTGGCCGAAACCGTAAAATCTGCAAACCGAACGCCAGAAATGCGATCTCCTTCATACAGCACATCTTGAGCTTTTTTTCCAGAAATCCAATGCAAGTTCGGCAAACATTTAACCCAATCAGCGAAAATTTCAGCACCGATGCGGGGATCGTAAGTAAAAAAACTGACCCACCCCCAATCCAAACCTCCCGGCTGTCGCTGCTGGAGTTCCCGCAAAAATGCGCCCCACAAACCGGTTTGAAAAGCTGCTAATTCATTGCCATCGGGGGCAGAAACGCCACCGGAAGTCAGCATTCCTCCCAGCCAGGGGAATTCGCTTACTAAAATAGTTTTGGCACCTCGGCGGGCAGCTTGCACGGCTGCTGCGGTGCCGCCGGTGCCACCCCCGACTACC
Source organism: Microcoleus sp. Pol1C5 (assembly GCF_036701115.1). Lineage (NCBI taxonomy): Bacteria > Bacillati > Cyanobacteriota > Cyanophyceae > Oscillatoriales > Microcoleaceae > Microcoleus > Microcoleus sp. Pol1C5. Next base: position 87,113 of record NZ_JAUBQE010000029.1, read on the forward strand.
AAAACATCTGCTTTTAAGAGCGAAGACATGGGCAATACCATTTTAGATTTTAGATTAAGGTGATGAGTGCGCTACGGATAGATGTTCGGCGTTGGCGATCGCGAAGTGAATTTTACTTTGTAAAGACTTGACAAATAATAAATGGGGAATTATACAACGAGCGCACACTTTTTTTACTAAATGACTGCAGGAGCGATCGCAACTTTTGATTTCTCATTGTGTGCGCGCAAATATTGCCAATATGACACCGCGAATAACGATAATAGAAAAAAGGGAACAGCATCTATAAAGTTTTACGTCTTAAAAGTTTCCGAGTTACTAATAAACGACTGAAAATGGAAAAAGGTTTTATTTTGTGGTTCACCGGGCTGAGCGGTTCCGGCAAGACAACTATCACCAAAGCTCTCGAACCCGAATTGAAGGCAAGAGGTTGCAAAGTTGAAATATTGGATGGAGATGTCGTTCGCACCAACTTGTCAAAAGGTTTAGGATTTAGCCAAGAAGACCGAGATACTAATATTCGGCGGATTGGATTTGTAGCTCACCTGCTGAGCCGCAATGGAGTAGCCGTAATGACCGCAGCTATTAGCCCCTACAGAGCAATTCGCGACGAAATTAGAGCAATGGAGCCCAATTTTGTTGAAGTATATATCACAGCGCCGTTAGAAGTGTGCGAAGGTCGCGATGTCAAGGGACTATACGCTAAGGCCAGAGCAGGAGAAATTAAGGGTTTTACGGGAATTGACGATCCTTATGAAGAACCGCTCAATCCTGAGATTATTTGTTACACAGAGCGAGAAAGTGTGGAAGAGAGTGTTAAAAAAGTTCTAAGCAAGTTAGAAGAGTTGGGTTACATTTGATGGTGGCGGGGTAGGAAGCGGATAGGGGCAAAAGGCGATGGTTAGCAAAAACTATTCAAAATTCAATACTGTCAAAGGTTTCACGGTCAAATTTTTAACAGTGTCAGCGCTGGCTGCAGGTTCATCTCCGGGGATGGCCCAGTTTTTGCCTCCTCCTCCTGCTTTCTCTCCTCCTCCTCCTCCTCCTGGTTCTGCTGTTCCCGTACCCATGCCTCCTGTTCAGGGATTTCCGGCGATTCCGACAAGTGCATCTTCAAGTGTACGATCGGAAGTTTACACCTTGGGAGCGGGCGATCGTATTCAAATGGACATCTTCAACGTCCCGGAATACAGCGGGCCCAACGGTCAACACCAAGTACAGGCCGACGGTTCCCTGAGTTTGCCGTTAATTGGCAGCGTTTCGGTGTACGGGATGACCTTAGAACAAGCTTCTAATGCTGTTAAAGACAAATACGGCAAATACCTCAAACGTCCTTGGATTACCCTGAAACTGCTGGCGCCGCGTCCTTTGCAAATTGCGATCGCGGGCGAAATCAACCGCCCCGGAGCCTATACAATATCCTCAGCAGCAGGCCCCGGAGGCACAGCAGAGCAAATGGGAACTCAAATGCCAACGATATCGCGGGCTCTGCGAATGGCCGGGGGAATTACGCAGTCAGCAGACGTGCGGCAAATCAAAATCCGCCGCCCCCAGCGCAACGCACCGGAACAAATTATTAGTGTGGATTTGTGGGAATTATTGCAAAACGGAGATTTGCGAGCCGATATGACTTTGCGCGACGGCGATACTATATTCATTCCCACTGTAACTAGCCTCAACCGCCAAGAAGCACCGACTTTAGCAGTAGCTAACATTACCGGACAAAGCACTCAACCAATTAATATTGCTGTGGTGGGTGAAGTAACTCGCCCCGGTACTTATACTTTGGCAAAAGAGGCTCAAAGTAGGGTACAAGAGAATGAAATGGGTGAAAATTCTGGTTTGTTTGCTGCCAGCGAAACCAACAGCGGGGAAACAGTTTTGCAGCAAACTGTAACGAGGGCAATTAAAATGGCTGGCGGCATTACGCCGGTAGCTGATATCAGACAAATACAAGTTCGCCGCCTGACACGGGCGGGTACAGAGCAAATTATTAATGTGAATTTGTGGCAACTTTTGGAAGGGAGAGATGTATCCCAAGATTTAGCGCTGCAACAGGGAGATACGGTAATCGTTCCCAAAGCCGAAAATATCGAGGGAACCCAAGATGAACAAGTGGCTAATTCTAATTTTTCACCTGATACGATTAAGGTGAACATTGTGGGAGAAGTCGTGAAGCCGGGAGCGATTGCGGTGGTTCCCAACACTACTTTAAATCAAGCGCTGGTAGCAGCGGGAGGTTTTAATAAAGCGCGCGCTCAAATGGATTCGGTGGATTTAATTCGCCTCAATCCTAACGGCACAGTTTCCCAGCTAACTGTTAAGGTTAATTTTTCTGCAACAGCCAATGAAGAGTCTAATCCAAAACTGCAAAATAATGATGTAATTATGGTAAGGCGATCGGGCCGCGCTACGTTCTCGGATAATGTAGGCGGGACTCTCGCTCCTCTCAGTCCACTGTTAGGAATATTTCGGTTATTCGATATTTTTCGGTGATTTGAATAGACGAGCATTAAGACCTCAGAAACTCGATTTCTGAAAAAAATTGCGGTTTGGTAATGAAAAATATAGGAATCAGCCGGGTTCCTGAAACTGCGCCAGCGGTACAGACGTTTAAACTAATAAGCTGTAGAAATCAAATGAAACCAGGGAAACAATCTCAAATAGCACAGTTTAATCATAAAAAAAATGCTGATCTGCCAAAAATGTCTTCCGGGCTTTATGCAGAAGATCAATTTTCAGGCAGAGAGAAAACAGAAGCAGAAGAGTTAAGTTTTTGGGAAGTTTGCCGCAGTCGCTCCATCTTAGTCATTGGTGTAGCAGCGGCAGTAACCACCGGGGTTTTCGCCTGGACGCTCAATCAAAAAAGCGAGTACGAGGGGCGCTTTCAATTATTAGTAGAACCTGCAGTCACGCAAAATACTTTAGCAAAAATATACTCCGGTGAGCTGAAATTGCAACCAGCGGCCCCGGCGACCGAAGAAAAAGGCGGTTTTGACTACGAATCCCAAATTCAAGTTTTGCAAAGCCCGCAAGTAATGTCGCCGATTATTAAACAGTTGCAGGCTAAGTATCCCGAAATAAATTACAACTACCTCTTGAACCAAAAAGCAGATAATTTGCCGTTTTCTCAGGAAACCAGGCTGTCAATTAATCGCTTCAAAAATACCAAGATTATCGAAGTTAGATATCGGGATGATGACCCGAAAAAAATTCAGTTTGTTTTGGAAAAAGTTGCGCTAGGCTACCGCAACTACAGCGTGCAAGATACCACAACTCAAATTAGTCAGACTCTGGATTTTGTGAAATCGCAAATTCCCAAGCAGCAAAAGCGCCAACAAGCTCTGCAAACAGAAATTCAAAAGTTGCGGCAGCAGTACAATTTCATCGATCCGCAAATTCAAACCCAACAACTGGCGCAACAAATCAGCCAACTTCAAACGCAAAGATTGGACGCGCAAACGCAGCTCAATCAGCAGAGATTGCTCTATTCCAATCTGCAAAATCAGCTCGGACTGAACCAGAAGCAAGCGCTGATGGCCTCGGCTCTGAGTCAAGCTCCCCGCTATCAAGCGATGCTGACTCAATTGCAGCAATTAGAAGGGCAAATTGCGATTAACTCGGCTACGTTTACAGACGAAACTCCGCAAATGCAATTGTTGCGAGAACAGCGCAAAAACCTAATTCCTTTATTGAAAAAAGAAGCCCAACAGGTTCTGGGAACTGATTTGGCTAAGGTAAATTCGCAAGTGCTAGCTTTTCAAGATCCGGTGCGGATTAAGTTAATCGAGCAGTTTATCGGTACTGCTAATTTAATTCAGGTGCTGGGCGTGCGGAATCAAGTTTTGGAACAAGCTGCTAAGCAGTTGGATCAATACTCTCAAGGATTACCGGTGATTTTGCGGCGCTATTCGGATTTGCAGCGCGAGTTGGATTTAACCAACAATACGCTGAATGGTTTGCTGGCAAAACAGCAAGCTTTGCAGCTTGAAGCTGTGGGCAAAAAAGAGGTGGCTTGGGAAGTTATTGCTAAGCCGGAAATTCCGCGTTACAAAAATGGCGAGTTGATGGCTGTTGCTCCGATTATGCCTTTGAATTTGGCTTTGGGGGGATTGGCTGGTTTGCTGTTTGGTATGCTGGCGGCGCAGTTGGCGGAACGGTTTAACAATAAAACGGTGTTCCAAACTCCGGAGGATGTCAAACAGTCGATTCGCCTGCCTTTGTTGGGGGTAATTCCTGCTAGCGATAAAATTTTGAGACTTCCTCCTGCTGAGACAAGCCCGGTGGATGTTGCAATTTCGCCGATGCCGACGGATGCTTTTCAAGAAGCTTTTCGATCGCTCAATGCGAATATTCGCTTACTCAACCTTGATACTCCCATCAATTCTTGTGTAATTACTTCTTGTCAAGTAGCTGACGGCAAGTCTACTGTAGCAGTCAATCTGGCGAGGGCGGCTGCTGCAATGGGCCAGCAAGTGCTGTTAGTGGATGCCGATTTGCGGCGCCCGCAGGTACACGAAATGCTGGGTTTACCGAATTGGCAAGGCTTGCACAATGCGATCGCGGATGATGTGGATGTGCAACAGTTGATTTTGCGATCGCCCCGCGATGAAAATTTGTTTGTCTTAACTTCCGGCCCGGTTCCTCTCGATCCCACAAAGGTGCTTTCTTCGCGAAAAATGCCTCATTTAATGGCAACTTTGTCAAGTCAATTTGACTTAGTTATTTACGATACTCCACCGCTTTTGGGTTTGGCGGATGCGAATTTATTGGCGGCTCACACTAACGGATTGATGCTGGTAGTTGGGCTGCATCAAACTGAGCGGGAGGCGCTGTTGTTGGCGTTTGAAGATTTAAAAATGGCCGGAATTCCGCTGTTGGGAATGGTGGCGAATAACGATAAAGGCAGCAGGTATTACTATCAGTCTTACGTGCAGGATTACGTCCAGGAACAGTCTGTTTGAGGGAGAGGAATTGAGAAATGTGTAGTGGAACAGGCCGTCGGGTCTGTTCTTGAGAATGCAAGGCGGGCGTGACACCGGACGAGATATTTAATCCATCTTGCACCATTAATTGTGAATAAAGCTTTCAGGGGCGGGCGGGAGACACCACAAAAACATTTAACTTTTGTGGAACAGGCCGTCTAGCCTGTTCTTGAGATTTTTGCGTGATTTCAGAAAGACAAATTTTCTTAAGATTTGCGATCGAGACTCTGAACTATAATTAAAAGTAGAGAAATTTAAACAAATCGTGGCACTTGCAACTTTGCAAGACCTAAAAGAAAATGTGGCGGGTAAATTCCTATTTTGTAATACCTTGATACAACTCCCTGCCGAGGCTGAAAACTAGCAGGGAGTTTTGTGTTTTTCACACAGGAGATGAAACAATGGCTATTGCTACTATCAACCCGGCAACGGGAGAAACGCTGAAAACCTTCGAGCCGATCGCGGATGAGGTAATAGAAGCTAAGCTGGAATTAGCACAGCAAGCTTTTAAAAAATACCGCCAACTGCCGTTTGAGCAGAGAGCCCTGTGGATGCAGAAAGCTGCAGACATCTTGGAGCGCGATCGCGAAATTTACGCTGAAATGATGACCCTGGAAATGGGCAAAACGCTCAAATCTGCGATCGGCGAAGTGGAAAAATGCGCCTTAGTTTGTCGGTATTACGCCAAAAATGCCGCTCAATTTATGGCAGACGTACCGGCAACCACTGACGCTAGCAGCAGCTTTGTCCGCTACCAACCGCTAGGCCCTATTTTAGCCGTCATGCCCTGGAATTTCCCATTTTGGCAAGTTTTTCGGTTTGCGGCGCCAGCACTGATGGCGGGCAATGTCGGCTTGCTCAAACACGCTTCCAACGTGCCACAGTGCGCTTTGAAAATCGAAGAAATTTTTACGCTTGCTGGCTTTCCCGAAGGAGTTTTTCAAACTTTGTTAGTCGGCGCCGACAAAGTAGCCGATATCGTTGCGGACGATCGTATAAAAGCAGCAACTCTCACCGGTAGCGAACCAGCGGGTGAAAGTTTGGCAGCAAATGCGGGCAAAAATTTGAAAAAAGTAGTGCTGGAATTGGGAGGAAGCGACCCCTTTATTGTGATGTCCAGCGCCGATGTAGCAGCAGCTTTATCAACTGCTGTGACATCCCGGATGCTCAATAACGGTCAATCTTGCATCGCAGCCAAACGCTTTATTTTAGCAGAAGAGATTGCCGACGAATTCATCACAGGATTTGTCGAAAAATTCGAGCAATTAAAAGTAGGCGATCCGATGTTGCCCGAAACCGATATCGGCCCTTTAGCTACTCCCGCAATCCTCAAAGACTTGGACAATCAAGTGCAAACTTGCGTCCAATCGGGAGCAAAACTTCTGACAGGCGGCGGCCCATTGTCACAGAAGGCCGGCAATTTCTACTTGCCAACTATTCTGGCAAACATTCCGCCGAATGCCTCTGCCCGTCAAGAAGAATTTTTCGGGCCTGTAGCTTTAGTATTCCGAGTTGCAGGCATCGATGAGGCCATCGAACTCGCAAACAGCACATCTTTTGGCTTGGGTGCGTCAGCTTGGACTACAGTAAACTCAGAGAGCGATCGCTTTATTTCCGAACTAGAGGCCGGCGCGGTATTCATCAACGGTTTAGTAAAATCCGACCCGAGATTGCCCTTCGGTGGCATCAAACGCTCCGGTTACGGACGCGAATTGAGCATCCAAGGAATTCATGAATTTGTTAACATTAAAACAGTGTGGGTAAAATAAGCTCCCACTCTATCAACCGATCGCACAAATCTACAGAAGTCTGCGTTTATCTGCGTTTACCTGCGGTTAAAAATTCCCATTTAGTATTTTTGCGATCGGTTTAAAAATAAAGACCAAAAACCCCCATTAACCGAGGAGAGAAACGGAAATGAACACAGCTCAATTATTGGTAAAATGTTTAGAAAATGAAGGCGTCGAATACGTCTTCGGACTTCCAGGAGAAGAAAATTTAGAAGTTCTAGAAGCCCTGAGAAACTCTTCAATTAAATTTATTACTACTCGCCACGAACAAGGCGCCGCTTTCATGGCAGACGTTTACGGTCGTCTCACCGGCAAAGCCGGCGTTTGCTTGTCCACCTTGGGTCCAGGCGCAACTAACTTAATGACAGGAGTTGCTGACGCCAACTTAGACGGCGCTCCTTTAATAGCAATTACCGGACAAGTCGGCACAGACAGAATGCACATAGAATCGCACCAATATTTAGATTTGGTCGCCATGTTTGCGCCAGTTACTAAGTGGAATGCTCAAATAGTTCGCCCCAGCACGACGGCAGAAATTGTCCGCAAAGCCTTTAAAGTAGCTCAAAGTGAAAAGCCGGGAGCAGTTCACATTGACTTACCTGAAAACATCGCCGCAATGCCTGCTGAAGGAATGCCGCTCACCAAAGACAACCGCGAAAAAACTTTTGGCGCTTACCAAAGCTTGAATAAAGCCGCTGTGGCAATTTCCAAGGCGAAAAGTCCTCTGCTTTTAGTAGGAAACGGCGCGATCCGCGCTAACGCCAGCGATGCTTTGACACAATTTGCTACTCGATTGAATATTCCTGTAGCTAATACTTTCATGGGCAAAGGTGTAATTCCTTACACTCATCCTTTGGCACTTTGGACGACGGGCTTGCAAAAACGCGATTACATTAGTTGTGCTTTTGAAGAAACGGATTTAGTGATTGCTGTTGGCTACGATTTGATTGAATATTCCCCGAAGAAGTGGAATCCAGAAGGAAAAATTCCGATCATTCACATTGGATCTTTGCCAGCAGAAATTGACAGCAGTTATATTCCTCTTATAGAAGTTGTGGGAGATATTTCTGATTCCCTCAATGAAATTTTGCAGCGTGCCGATCGCATGGAGAAAGTAGATCCTTTTGCTAAGCAATTGCGGGCGGATATTCGCGCTGGGTACGAACAATATGCAGCCGACGACGGTTTCCCGATCAAGCCACAAAAACTCATTTACGATTTGCGGCAAGTCTTGGGCCCGGAAGATATTCTTATATCTGATGTGGGAGCTCACAAAATGTGGATCGCGCGGCACTATCATTGCGATCGCCCGAATACCTGTTTGATTTCCAACGGATTTGCGGCGATGGGAATTGCGATTCCGGGTGCCGTGGCTGCAAAACTCGTTTATCCCGATCGCAAAGTAATAGCAGCCACCGGCGACGGCGGTTTTATGATGAACTGTCAAGAGTTAGAAACTGCTTTGCGAGTCGGTACTAACTTTGTGACGCTGATCTTTAATGATGGTGGTTACGGGTTAATTGAATGGAAGCAGCAAGATTATTTTGGTCATTCCGATTTCGTCAAATTTGGCAATCCCGATTTTGTGAAATTTGCGGAAAGTATGGGTTTAAAAGGGTATCGTGTGGAATCTGCAACCGATTTTATTCCCATCCTCAAAGAAGCCCTGGCTCAAGATGTCCCTTGCGTGATTGACTGTCCGGTAGACTATCGGGAAAATGCGCGTTTCAGTCAATTATCGGGGGATATGAGTTGCAATTTGTAAGTTAGGCAATGGGTAAGATCTTGTCCGGCTAAAGCAGCATAAATTAAGTTGGGGCGGGCCGCAGTACCCGCCCCACAAGAACATTAATTTTTGGTGTCGGAGTTAGTTTGAATAATTCATCTAGATAGGAGTTTAGACTAAGCATAAATTGACTCCAGGTTAGCGGAGTGAAATTTTAGTGAATTTAGAAAGAGTTTTCACGGTTAAGTTACGACTTTTGGTGATTTTTGGAACCGACCTTTAGCCTTTTTAATCACGGGATAGCGACCTCTTGGAGTACGAAGTTTACCTTCTGGCCATCCGGCACAATTTCCTCGACGTTTGGGAGCAACAGTGGGAGTCCCAATCCTGATTAAAAGTGGAAGCATCGATGGTGCAAGCCTTCCAGGAGTCAATTCAGGAAGGGTCTTTTGCTAGGGAAGACGAATTTCCCTCACTACATCTTTAGATTTCTTGGAAAACCATCAAAGCCTCTGTATAGCTAAGCTCTAGGTCGTAAATGTAATCATCCTAAATTAGCTATAGCAATCCTTGCAGGAGTCGTAAATTTTTACCCCATCCCAACCCTCCCCGAACCCAAGGGGAGGGAGTAAGAAATTCACAAATGATTTAGGATTGCTATAGCAACTGAATATAAACGGTCTCTTGCAGATGTTCGCCCTGAAGGCAAAGCCTGGTTTCGCTGCTACTTTCAGTGAGGCAAAAGACATGAAAATTCGATAATCTCAAGGTCAAAGTGTATGGAACCATTCTGAGGGTTGGTGCTGCGAGCCTCTTGATTCCATACCCCCCGGTTATATTGCCCTAGCCGTTGAAGCGACGGATATGGCACTTGTAGACTGGGATATCGAAGAAATTGGGGAAAAGGCAGGTTTTGATATTCAGTACAAATACACAGGGGTGAATGACTCGAAAGATTCATCTTTAGCTTGTGTAACTCAGGCAAGTCGGCATTTATGAGGATTTTTCAAAGCTCGATCGCGATTTGGAAGTTTTGATTGCAGCCGGCATCTCCTGTCATTTAAAATACAGACTTCGCACGATGACATCGATGTGAAGCCTGTCACGCAATATCTCAAAGCAGTTTCCTAATGTTTTGGGTGTAGCGCAATTGTTCTTTTTCCTAAAGTGCGCGCGTGCGAAGCTATCTTGTAGGGAATCGCCCTTATCTAACTTCTATTCTCCTCATATTACTAAGTAGGGCTTGCTGAATAAGTCCAAAAAACTCAAAAAAGTTCGAGCGCGCTATTGCCCGCCCACGCTCAACATA
>NZ_JAUBQE010000150.1:0-1271 GCF_036701115.1 Microcoleus sp. Pol1C5
TAGGTTTCTCATCATACAGCAATGAAATCCCATTTGACGCATCGCTTTTGGTTCATTTTAGAAAAAGAATAAGTTTCAATCTTATCAACAAAGTGAACCAACAAATGGTGAAGAAAATCAGAGAAGCCACCACTCCCCCAGCCAAAGCAAACAAAAAAGAAGCAGAAGAGCCAGGAGAAAGGTGCAACCCTTGGAAAATTACTATTAGATGCGACTTGTGCCAGCGCGGACATTACCTATCCAACCGACATAGGAATTCTCGATCGGACAAGAATGCAAACAGAAAAAATCCTAGATATCCTCTACGAGTCAATCAAAGACCGATGCCCGAAAAAACCCAGAACCTACCGCAAAAAAGCTCGTAAAGATTACCTAGCCATTGCCAAGCAGCGCCGACCAAAACAGAGCCAAAAAAGAGCAGCAATTAAAAAGCAACTGCAATATATCAAAAGAAACCTAGCTCATATTGAGAAATTAATCGAGTTAGGCTCCCTTTTGGAGAACTTGAGTAAGCGACAATATAAACTGCTGCTAGTCTGTCAGGAAATTTACCGCCAACAATCCTGGATGTACCAACACAAAACAAATAGAGTTGACGATAGAATAGTAAGTTTAACCCAACCCCATGTTCGTCCCATAGTTAGAGGAAAAGCAGGAAAAGCCAGAGAGTTTGGAGCCAAAATCTCAGCGAGCAGTTGTGACGGGTATGTATTTTTAGATCGCATTAGTTGGGATAACTTCAATGAATCAGGAGACTTAATAGCCCAAGTAGAAGCATTTAAAGAATTCACAGGGCATTACCCAGAATCGGTTCACGTTGACCAGATTTACCGTACTCGCTCGAATAGAGCCTGGTGTAAAGAAAGAGGAATTAGGATGAGCGGTCCGCCCTTGGGAAGACGGTCAGCTCATGTGAGTAAAGCAATAAAAAAGCAAGCTCAAGAAGATGAAAAAGCCCGTCAGGCTATAGAAGGGAAATTTGGTCAAGCAAAAAGAAGGTTTAATCTCGATCGAGTGATGGCCAAACTCGATAATACATCTGGTACAGCGATTGCAATTGCTTTTTTAGTCATGAACCTTGTTGCGGGATTAAGGAGGTTATTGTGGCTTTTTTTGTGTCAAATTTTATTAATAAGGACTAGAAAAGTGACTGAGATTATCAAAAGCTATCCTTCGGTATTACAAGTAGAAGAAAAACTTATGTTGAGCGTGGGCGGGCAATAGCGCGCTCGAACTTTTTTGAGTTTTTTGGACTTATTCAGCAAGCCCTA
>NZ_JAUBQE010000030.1:0-95546 GCF_036701115.1 Microcoleus sp. Pol1C5
ACTTTCCCAGCAACAGGAGCCGTAACTTCTACTTTTTCGTTGGGTAAAGTTTCAATTTGTCCTGTGGTTTTGATGCCAATATCTAGCCGCTGGCGAGCGGCAGGGGAGACTTTAATTCCTAATCGTTTTGCTGTTTCGGCATCGACAGAAATAGCAGTAGGAGTTTGAGTTGTTTCGCCGCTGTGGTGAAATTCATCTCCGTGTCCCGCGTGTGCCAAAACGACAGCCGGAGAACTTAGCAAAATTAGGCTGAACAAAGTTCCAGAAAAGCTGCTAATAATTGCCGGACATTGAGCATATTTGTGGAATATCATCGTTGGCATTGTCCTTGAAATCAGGTTGAGTGCCACAGGTTTAGCAGTTGGTATTTTGCCAAGATAAGTCAGTCATACCCATTAAGTAAAGTTACTTATTAGCATTTTCCAAGAAGCGACCGCTAAGCAATGAGCAAGAGCTAGAAATGCTCTACTCAACCTAGTATTTCACGGTCAAATGAAATTAGGATGAAATTTCGCATCAGCAGCCCAGGTACCCACCGCCTGCTAAAATACCCATATAAGTTGCGCCTAATGACAAGCGATTGTGCTGTAGATTTTTTTCCGCTTTTTTTATCTCTGCTTGCGCTTCAATTTCGTTTGTCAATGCGCTCACTAGCTCATCTACGGCTGCATTTGATTTATAAGTGGTATTTAATTCCAAGCTATTCAATATCATAAACTACCCTCTCTATCTATATAGCTTTTTGCTGACTTATCTACTACTTTAGAGGTAGGGCTGAGCAATTGTCTACAGTATTCTTACGTAAGTTTCTACTACTTTAGAGGTAGGGTGGCTCAATTATCTACAGTATGTGTAGGTACTCTCAGGAAACTGAGGTGGAGTCAGACAAATTCTGACAGCCACAGTCGAGCTACATTACTTTGTCTACCAAGGTTGTCGCCACTTTTTCATTTGCTCAATTTGTTGTTTTGGTGAAGCAAGTATTTTCGGAACTCTTGAGCTACTGTGATTAATGTCACTCATTTTGGGGATTTATGTCACCTTTTGTTTAGGGTAGCTAAATTACTGTTTGTACCAAGCTTGCCGCCACTGTTTCATTTGCTCAATTTCTTGCTTTTGCGAAGTCAGAATTTCTTGAGACAATTTCTTCATTTCCGGGCGTTTTGACTTCTTCAAAGCATCTTCAGCCATCACTAAAGCTCCTTCGTGGTGAGGAATCATCGCATTGATAAATCGCAAGTCAAATTGGTCGTCAGCGGCCCCTAAATCCATGCTCATCATGCTTTGCATTTGTTCGGGAGTCATTGCCATCATGTGGCCCATTGAAGCGTGATAAGCCATCGGCGTACTGCTGGCTTTGGGATACCAAGCTTTTCGCCACTCTTTCATTTGATTGATTTCGCGGTTTTGAGCAGCAATTATCTCAGTGGCAAGTTTTTTCATTTCCGGGCGTTTGGATTGTTTAAGCACATCTTGAGCCATGTTTACAGCACCTTGATGGTGTACTGTCATGCCATCAATAAACCGCAAATCGTAGTCGGCATCCGCAGGGCCTAAATCCATTGACATATCGTGATTCATGCCATGATTCATGCCATGATTCATGCCACCGCCTTGGGCCACGTTTTGCTTGTTGTTTGCTTCGGTTGCAGCCGTAACATTTGGGGCGGGAGTTTCACTGGAAGGGGCTTTTGAACAAGCTGCAAGCACTCCACTGGTTAAAGCGGCTGTGGCGGTCAACGTCAGCGCTGCAAAGCCTGTTTTCAATGAAATTGATTTCATAGAGCTTATATCCTTAAAACTGCCATTTATTTTCAGTTTTTCATATATAAATGAAATTAGGATGAAATTTTTGCTGCGAACTTGTAAAGAATTATTGCTGTGCCGTCGATCGCACTCAAATTTAAGATTTACAGAACTCACTTGAACCTAATTATGTAGGGTACACAGTGCGCGCCTTACCCCTATGCGTAGGGTGTCAAACCACTTTTTTCATAATTCCTGATTTATTTTGCAATTCCCCTTGACTCTCCAGTTTACTGGAGACTTTACAATGGAGTTAATTCATTGATTGAGCAGAATAGTTTCTGCTGAAGTTCAAATTATGACTTTACAGCTAAAAGTTCCTAAAATGGCTTGTTCTGCTTGTGCGACTACAATCACAAAAGCAGTCCAAGCCATTGACTCAGCCTCAACTGTTGAGGCGGATCTCAAGACAAAATTGGTCACGATTCAAACCGCTAAGTCGGAAAGTGAAGTTAGGAAAGCGATCGCATCGGCGGGCTATCCAACTATTTAAAGACAAAGGGTAAAGTCTCATTGAGGATGGCATATATGGACAATCTCACACTTAAATTGCGGGGCATGAGTTGTGCTTCTTGTGCTTCCTCTATCGAACAAGCAATTCAATCTGTTCCCGGCGTACTTGAGTGTCATGTCAATTTTGGGATGGAACAAGCAACCATCCAATACGACTCCAAGCAAACCAACTTAGAAACAATTCAATCGGCGGTTGATGATGCGGGATACCAAGCTTTGCCACTTCAAGAAATGGCGGCGACAGAGGATGATTCCGAACAAGCCGATCGCAAATCTGAATCTCAAACCTTGCAGCGCAAACTCTGGACAGCAGGCATCATAAGCATCCTGCTAGTTGTGGGCGCTATTCCAGCGATGACCGGCTTGCACCTGCCATTTATTCCCGCATGGCTGCACGATTTTTGGCTGCAATTAGTCCTGACATCACCCGTACAATTTTGGTGTGGCAAATCGTTTTATGTAGGAGCTTGGAAATCTTTCAAACGGCGGGTAGCGACAATGGATACCTTGATTGCCTTGGGAACGAGTGCTGCTTACTTTTATTCTGTATTTGTGACATTTTTTCCCGGTTTCTTGACAGCCCAAGGTTTGACTCCTAGCGTTTACTATGAAGTAGCAGCCAGCGTTATCGCCTTAATTTTGTTGGGGAAAACCCTAGAAAATCGGGCGAAGGGAGAGACTTCCGAAGCCATTCGGAAACTCATGGGTTTGCAAGCAAAAACTGCTCGGATAGTTCGCAACGGGGAAGAGTTGGAAGTGCCGATCGCCCAAGTGGAAATTGGCGATGTCGTGCAGGTGCGGCCGGGAGAGCAAATCCCCGTAGATGGAGATGTTATTGAAGGCTTTTCCACAGTAGACGAAGCAATGGTTACGGGAGAAAGTTTGCCTGTTAAAAAGCAGCTTGGCGACGAAGTTATCGGAGCGACAATCAATAAAACTGGCAGCTTTCAGTTTCGGGCGACAAGAGTTGGTAAAGATACATTTTTAGCTCAAATTGTCAAGATGGTGCAGGATGCACAGGGTTCAAAAGCACCGATTCAAAAGTTAGCAGACCAAGTGACTGGTTGGTTTGTTCCTGTAGTAATTTCCGTCGCTTTAGCTACTTTTATTATCTGGTTTAACACGACGGGAAACTTCACTCTAGCGACCGTGACCATGGTGGGAGTCTTGATTATTGCTTGTCCCTGCGCTTTGGGTTTAGCGACTCCGACTGCTGTGATGGTTGGGACGGGTAAAGGTGCAGAAAACGGAATTTTAATTAAAGGAGCGGAGAGTTTAGAATTGGCTCACAAAATCCAAATTATTGTGTTAGATAAAACAGGAACTCTTACTGAAGGTAAGCCGACTGTAACTGATTTTGTGACAATTAAAGGAACGGAGAATAGCAATGAGTTAAAGTTGCTGCAATTGGCGGCGTCTGTCGAGCACAATTCCGAGCATCCTTTGGGGGAAGCTGTTGTTAGATACGCTCAATCTCAAGAGGTAAATTTGACGGATGTTAAGGATTTTGAGGCGATCGCAGGGAGTGGTGTGCGCGGGGTTGTAGGCGGAAAGTCGATCGCACTGGGAACGCTGAGGTGGATGCAGGAACTAGGCTGCGATACTGAATATCTGGAACTGCGCGGGAGAGCTTTGGAAGCTGCGAGAAAAACGGTTGTTTGGATGGCTGTAGAAGGCAAAATAGAGGCAATTCTGGGCATTGCGGATGCTCTCAAACCATCGTCCGCGCAGGCGGTGAAAGCACTTCAAAAGCTCGGTTTGGAGGTAGCGATGCTGACGGGGGACAACCGCGCGACTGCGGAGTCGATCGCCAAATCCGTGGGCATCACGCGCGTTTTTGCCGAAGTTCGACCCGACCAAAAAGCAGCTCAAATCCAAGCCCTGCAACGGGGAGGAAAAATTGTCGCGATGGTGGGAGACGGGATTAACGATGCACCGGCTTTGGCCTTAGCAGACGTGGGGATTGCGATCGGCACCGGCACCGATGTGGCGATCGCTGCCAGCGACATTACCTTAATTTCAGGCGATTTGCAAGGCATAGTTACAGCAATTAAACTTTCCCGCGCCACCATGCGGAACATACGGGAAAATTTGTTTTTTGCGTTTATTTACAACATCGCTGGAATACCGATCGCGGCGGGCATTTTGTTCCCTATTTTCGGCTGGCTGCTCAATCCAATTATCGCCGGTGCAGCAATGGCTTTCAGTTCAGTCTCTGTAGTTACTAATGCTTTGCGATTGCGGAATTTTAAACCAAAATCTATTGCCTAAATTTGGAGGAATTATAAAAATGTTACAGCCTAGTCAAATTTGGCGAAGTCTCGCGAGTTTAGGACTTGTGATGGGAATGACATCGGGAGTTCAAGCTTCCGAAATGTCCGTCCCGCATTCTACTTCTACGACTCAATTCCGCAGCATTGAACAGCCACTAGGTTTAAAAGTTGGCGTCACAATAGGGGGTTTAACATTAATTGGTTGGGAATTGTGGTGGTTTTTGTTCAGTAAAGCTAAAGGGCGGCAAGCTGAATCTATTCAGGGGATACAAGAGTTGACTATTACTGTAGACGGGGGTTATGAACCTGCCGCTGTAGTTGTGAAATCAGGTCAATTAGTCAGGCTCAATTTCTTGAGGCGCGACCCCAATAGTTGTCTTGAAAAAGTGTTGTTACCTGATTTTCACATTGTGCGAGAATTACCTCTAAATCAGGTAACGGCTGTTGAATTCACCCCTCAAAAACCTGGACGATACCTATTTACTTGTGGCATGAATATGTTTAGGGGTGTGGTGGAAGTACAAAGCTAAATCAAATAGACAGTTGTCAACCTGCGGCAATTTCGACGGTTGAGGCGCGAGTTTTTTCAGCAAGAAATCGCTAAAATAGATGAAAGCTTAAAAAATTTGGAGTGAGCTAAATGCAACTACTACACACGATGCTCCGAGTCGGCAACCTGGAAGAGTCCCTCAAATTTTACACCGAGGTTCTGGGCATGAAATTGCTACGAAAAAAGGACTATCCAGACGGTAAATTTACTCTGGCTTTTGTGGGCTACGGCGACGAATCAGACACTACAGTTTTGGAATTAACATACAACTGGGGCGTCACAGAGTATAATTTGGGGGATGCTTACGGTCATATTGCGATCGGCGTTGACGACATTTACGGTACTTGCGATGAAATTAAAGCTCGCGGCGGTAAAGTTAGTCGCGAACCCGGCCCGATGAAGCACGGTTCAACAGTCATCGCTTTTGTGCAAGACCCAGATGGATATAAAGTTGAATTAATTCAACTGGCAAATCAAGGTAGCAACACCCAGAAAGTAAGTGCGGCAACCGCATCTTAGAGATCGTCCTCCTAGTCCTGGTAGGGTGCGTCAGAAACAAACTTTTTGAGTTAGGTTGAAACTCTTTCTCTGACGCACCCTACTGAGGGGATTTAGGAAGTTTTCAACATTTTTAATGCGATCGCACCGACGGTACAAACTGCTGCAAGTAACTCTTTTGCCACAAAATAGCAAAACTGCTCCCTATTTGACTTAAACTATCAAATTTAGGAATTAATTTAGCTTCTCGGCGCTGGTCTAAAGAAGCGAGCGCCGAAAAGAATACAGCTAATACTAACAAAAATACCACCATCACACTAAAACAAATAGTCCAATAAACTAGAAATTCGCTTTGGTAGCTGACGGTGGATATCGAGTTAATTACTACATCAGATAAATATAAAAGCAGCCCTACTGAAAACCACACCCCGAATAATACCCACGTCCACTTAAACATATCTGTTGCAGTCTTGTTATTTTTGGACACAGAAAGTTCTAACTCTCTAATTTTGCTGTTAATATTTGAGGTGATTTCATACAAAGTATACTGCAAAGCATCTCTGATATAATTAAGTTCATTGTCTAGGTTAATGCACTGCTCGGAGGTGTTTTTGTATAAGCTCAGGTTTGTGAGTTGTTTGCGATGGGCAGCCAGTTTATTGTCGAGGGTGTAATCCCACTTTTCTAGCCGCTCTATAGTCAAATACAAAAGTTCCCTATTAGCATCTAACAAACTCTGGCAATATATGATTGATTTAACTAACTTGCTGAGATTGTTGATATGCTCGTCTAGAGTATTTTGGTATTTATTTTGTTTAGATGACAAGAAACTTGCGAGTTCGACATCCCGATCGCCGCACAGCGACAAAGCCTGACTATACATCTCGTCAATTTCTCTTTTACCTCGATACAGTGACGCTTTGTACTCCTCAATTTCGGGAATAGTCAGACATTCTAAGGGCTGATATCTTACATTAAATTTATATACGATCGCTGTCATAATCTGCGCCGCTTTTCGGTCTAGCTTGTCTTTGTAAGGTTCTAAAATAATAGCAGCTAGATTTTTGACTTTCGCTTCCGGGTGGTGCAGGAACTCAAAAATTTTGGCAAGTATTTTGGACAATTCCCAGTCATTAAAATTATTTTCGGCAACTTCCAAAAAATTTGTTACCGCTGCATCGTTTTCGACCCTCAATTTGTACGGACCCGTAACTGCGATCGCAGCAAATACTCGCTCGATCCAAAATAGATATTCTTCGCAATCCATTGACAGGCTCGGCAGCAGCCAATTCGGGCCGTACACCCAAAAATCGAGACAATTCTCATATTCCTTACTGCTGTCGCCCAAAGCAAATTTGTTGCTTGTTAACACTTTAATTTGCTCTTCTACAACCCGCCGCTCAATTTCCTCTGCATTGATTGTGATATTGACAGCACCTTCCTTGCCTTGCCCTGCTTCATCCAAACAAATTGACTTAATACTAACAGCCGCAGACCAGCGAATTAAAGGAGTCGATCCCCCTCGCGCTTCCACTTCTAACGCCGCCAGCAGATTTTTGCTAAAACCAGTGGCTCTAGCCGCTCTCTCACTTGATATCAGCCCCTCTCGCATCTTCCCAAAGGCCTGAATTGCCAAAGCGCGAAACAGCAAAGTCGGATGTGGTTTTCTGAGCGATTCCGGTATATTGGCCCTTAATATTCCGCTGTTCTGTACGCCCAAAACTTCAGCAAAAGGCTCGATCCCGCAATGTTGCAAAATTCGTTCAACTGTGTTTACTCTTTGCCAAGGTTGAGTATATTTAGTGAGAGCGATGATTAGCGCTGTACCACTGCATTCCATTGGCTCAGGGATGCTAGGGCGATCGAGTTTCCACATATTGCTCGTCATAATTTGTCCCCAGGACAATTACTAGATATGGACGCCGTTGTTTGATGCTAAATTCAGCATTACATTTACTGCTGCTTTTTGTCAATATTAGTCCTGGAGGCATAGGGAGTTATAAACCCGGTTTTACGGGTAAATTTCTCCTGACTAAACCCAGATTTTTTTGATAAACCGGGTTGAGCAATGCTAATGTGCGTCCCGAACTTAATATATAATTTTCCAGTAACCGGTGAAATGTCCAAATTTTAGGTTGGGTCAGGAAACAAAACCTATTATAGTCATTTGTTTGTGGGAATTTTTAAGATTTTGTCGCTCACCATTTGATCGACGATTAAGTCGCTAATAATTTGAGCGCCGTGGGAGGTAAAGTGCAAGCCATCATTATTTTTTACATAGCCTCGCTTCCCCGATTTATTAGCAACTACAGGTACAAATTTCCCGGCTTTTCCAAAAGTTTCCCACGTCGAAATATATTCAATTTTTGATGAAGATTTGCTGGCATTTTTATAAATATCGTTCATGACGGGAAAAGCTTGGAGATACGAAGATTTGTTAGGGATCGATTGACCGACCCAATACACTTTTCTCACCGATGACGCATCAAGTAAATTGGCATATCTTTCAACTCTTTCTTGATAAGCTTTTTGCCATTCTTTGGTCATAACAGCCCGACCTTTTCCTTGAGAATCAATGATATTTTGACGGTCATTTGCTCCAAACAAAACAATCACTACATCCGGCTGGTAATTATTAATAATTTGGCGAGTTCTAGCATACCAGTCATAATAATCTATCCGATTTAATCCAGTCGATACTTTGTAGTCAATTTTAGTATCGGCGATATTGTATTTTTTCTTAAGAGTGTACTGGAGTTGAATTCCTAAGTCGAACATTACGGAATCTCCAATAAATAAAAATTTGCGATAAGGTCGGGTTAGTTTTGGTTTAGCTGGGGTTGGTTTTTTAGCTGGGGTTGGTTTTTTAGCATTAGCAGGCTTTGGGGGTTCAACGGCCGCTTTTGTTTCGGTTTGGACAGGAGGAATTTCTGGTTCTTTGGGGAGGTTATCGAAGTTAATATCTTTAATTTTGCTCCAAAAATCTTGTTCGGATTTTCTGAAACCGTCTATTTCTATTTGGCGCGCGGCTTGTTTAATTTCTGCACTGGCGAAAGGAGTTGAAGCAAAGCTTTTCAGAAATAATGATAAGTTTGAAAATATTAAAGTGAGAATGACAGAAGTAACAATTAGCAAAAATTCCCGGTCTTTCATATTTCTTAGAAATTAAAGTAAATAAAAGGCGGAAGGGTACTCGGCCCCAACATCAAAATAGTATACACGAGCAGCGAAACTAAGACCACTCGAAAGAAAATGTTTTTTAATGACAATACTGTTTGCAATAGTTTCGAGATGCGATCGCCCCACAAGTTGAGCGCGCCGATGACTGCAATTACTAAATACAATTGCCAAAAGTTAAATTGAAAAGTTGCGACGGCAGGATGGACAATTCCTTCAAAAAAACTCACCGCAGTTTCCCAATTGGGAGTGCCAAAAAATACCCAGCTACAAGTAACAAAAGTAAATGTTAGCAGCCAACTGCAAAATTTAGCAAATCGGGGAAACGCATAGTCTAATTTAAAGTGTATAGCTTGGGGGATATCTTTACATAAATGGTTGACAATTAATCCTAAACCGTGAATTGCGCCCCAGAAAATAAAGTTTAAACCTGCGCCGTGCCAAAATCCACCGATCGCCATTGTCATCAGTAAATTTACGTACTTCCTCAACTTGCCGTATTTGTTGCCGCCCAAGGAAAAGTATAGGTAATCCCTCAGCCACTCGGAAAGACTGATGTGCCACCTTTTCCAAAATTCTTGCAGACTGAGCGATCGGTATGGCATATTAAAGTTGGCAATCGGTTTGAAACCCAGCAAACAGGAGATGCCGTTGGCTAAATCTGAATAGCCGCTGAAATCTACGTAAATTAAACAGGAATAGGAAATTGCCGCCAGGATTAAATCGATGCTGCTGTACTGCTGGGGGACTTTGAATGGCAAGTCAGTGAAGTTAAACAAAAAGCTCGATAAAGTATATTTTTTAAACAGTCCAGACAAAATCAAAACTATAACTTCTTCAATTTGATAGTCGTATTTTTTCCGTGAATTTAGCTGCAAATAAAATTCGCGAGATCGCGAGATTGGCCCAGAGGCAATTTGCGGAAAGTAGGTAATGTAGGCGGCATAGTCTATAAATTTTGGACAGGGTATTTTTTGCTGGTAGCAGTCGATTAAATGAGAAATCATTCTAAAAGTGTAGAAAGACACGCCGACGGGGGCGATTATTTGCAAAACTGGAAAGCTGGCTGGAATTTGTAGCTGGTTCAGTATCTCAAATAAAGAAGTTACAAAGAAGTTGCAATATTTAAAGATGCCGAGATAGGCAATGTTGAAAACTAAGCCGGAGATTAAAGCAATTTTTTTATACTTATTGTTGCAGAGAACGCGGAGAATGATATAGTTAGAGGCTGTAGAGAAAATGAGGAGCAAGAGAAAGTCGAAACTCCAAAATGAATAAAATAATAAACTTGAAATTAACAAGACAATTTTATACAAATTGACTTGGGGTTTCACAGAGACTATCGCGCTAAAAATAATTAGAAAAAAAAATAGAAATTGGTAAGTGGGAAATAGCATAAGTCTCAGCCGATAAAAAATCTTGTTTCTGGCAATATTTTTATAAGTACGACCAGCGAAACTATCCCGAAGGGAATCGCCAGAGTCGGTCTGACCTCACCAAATTTCGGGGTGGATTGCGGACTGTAAGCTTTTGTAAGAGGCCAATTATGCCACAACTTCCGCCCTAGTTAACCGCACTCATAAATTCATAATCCTGTTTAAAGATTATGATGGTTGTGAGACGATGTATTAACGGATAACAACAGGAATCCCCTTGATTGCGAGGAACCAACGTGCAGCCAACAGACCCTAGCAAATTTACAGATCAAGCCTGGGAAGCCATTGTCAAATCCCAGGATGTCGCCCGCCGCTTTGCCAATCAGCAGCTAGAGGTTGAACATTTAGCCATCGCCCTTCTCGAACAGCAAGGTCAGGCCAACAGCATTCTCAGCAAAGCTGGAGTCGATGCCCCCCGCTTGGCCCAGCAGTTAGATGCTTTTGCCAAACGACAGCCCAGAGTTGCCAACGCTGACCAACTATACCTCGGTCGCGGCTTAGAAGTTATGTTAGATGTTGCCGAGGCCACCAGGGCGACTTGGCAAGATAATTTTATCGCCGTTGAACATTTATTAATTGGCTTAGTAGAAGACGAACGAGTCGGTCGCAGGTTGCTGACAAAAGGCGACGGCCCGCCGGGCCGCCCCGGTTACGATCGCAAACCCCCAGCCGGTACGATCGATCGACCAAAACTCGAAGAAGCAATCAAATCTTTCCGCGCCACTGCTAAAGCCCAAGAAAAAAATTCCGAAACGAAAGGCAGCCGCAGCAGCGCTAAAGCCCAAGATCAAGATGGCGAAGCTAACTCCGACGCCCTCAGCAAGTACGGCCGCGATTTGACAGAAGCCGCCAAAGCCGGCAAACTCGACCCAGTAATCGGCCGCGACGAGGAGATCCGCCGCGTGGTACAAGTTCTTTCCCGCCGGCAAAAAAACAATCCGGTGTTAATTGGCGATCCCGGAGTCGGAAAAACTGCGATCGCCGAAGGTTTAGCCCAGCGAATTGTCAACGGCGACGTACCGGAATCTTTGAAAAATCGCCAGCTATTTAGCCTCGACATGGGCAGTTTAATTGCTGGGGCAAAATTCCGGGGCGAATTTGAAGAACGATTGCGGTCTGTTCTGCGGGAAGTCATCGATTCCGACGGGCAAATTGTCCTATTTATTGACGAATTGCACACTGTTGTCGGCACCGGCGGCGGTGGCAGTTCCGGTTCGGGAATGGATGCCGGAAATTTGTTAAAACCCATGTTAGCCAGAGGCGAACTGCGCTGCATCGGCGCTACAACTCTCGACGAATTCCGCAAGAATATTGAAAAAGATCCTGCACTAGAACGCAGATTTCAACAAGTATTTGTCGGCGAGCCCAGCGTTGAAGATACTGTTTCGATTTTGCGCGGATTGAAAGACCGTTACGAACGCCACCACGGGGTAAAAATTACTGATTCGGCCCTGGTAGCTGCTGCAACTCTGTCTTTCCGCTATATTTCCGATCGATTTTTGCCGGACAAGGCGATCGACCTGGTAGATGAAGCGGCCGCCCACTTGAAAATGGAGATTACCTCTAAACCTGTGGAATTGGAAGGCATCGACCGCCGGGTGATGCAGTTGGAAATGGAAAAATTGTCGATCGAAGGCGAAGGAAAAGGTGCTCTCGCCCCTGGGCTCGGCTTCCGCGTCGAACGCATCACATCTGAGATTGACATCTTAAAAGTCAAGCAGGAAAAATTGTCCTCTCAGTGGTTGGGCGAAAAGCAGTTGTTGGATGCAATCAATAAATTGAAAGCAGAAGAAGACCAACTGCGAGTGCAAATCGAACAGGCAGAAAGGGCTTACGATTTGAATAAAGCCGCACAGTTAAAGTACGGCAAGTTGGAAACTGCGGTGCGCGATCGCGAAGCGAAAGAAGCGGAACTTTTGAAACAGCAAGCTCAAGGTTCTTCCCTGCTGCGGGAAAAAGTTACTGAGGGCGACATTGCGGAAATTGTCGCTAAATGGACGGGCATTCCGGTTAACCGATTGTTAGAATCCGAACGCCAAAAATTGCTGCAATTGGAAAAACACTTGCACCAAAAAGTCATCGGTCAAGAGGAAGCTGTAACAGCCGTGGCGGCGGCAATTCGGCGCGCTAGGGCGGGCATGAAAGACCCTGGAAGGCCGATCGGCTCTTTCTTGTTTATGGGCCCGACAGGCGTCGGCAAAACTGAGTTAGCGAGGGCGTTGGCGGAGTTTTTGTTTGACAGCGATGATGCGATCGTCCGCATCGATATGTCGGAATACATGGAGAAGCACAGCGTTTCCCGGTTGGTAGGAGCTCCTCCCGGATATGTCGGTTACGATGAAGGGGGACAACTTTCCGAAGCAGTGCGGAGACATCCTTATTCGGTAGTGCTGTTTGACGAAGTGGAAAAAGCGCACCCGGATGTATTTAACATTTTGCTGCAAGTGTTGGATGACGGCAGAATTACCGATTCTCAAGGTCGAGTGGTTGACTTTAGAAATACCGTAATTGTGATGACTAGCAATATCGGCAGCGACCACATTTTAGACGTGTTTACTAAGAAGGAAAAAACCGTCAAAAAACCTGCGAGTCGGAAGCAGGAAACGAAAGATTTGTCAAGTCAAAAGACAGATTATAAAGTGGCTGCCGATGGTACTGTTGAGGTGTCGGCCCAGCGAGTCGATGTTGATACTGTAACTAAGAGTGAAAACAAGACTGAAAACAAGAGCGAAAATGAAAATTTATTGACTCAAGAACGGGAGACAGACCAAGAGTACGAACAGATGTTAAAACGGGTAATGACAGCCCTGCGATCGCACTTTCGGCCCGAATTTCTCAATCGGGTGGACGAGATAATTTTGTTCCACACTTTGAGCAAGGTGGAACTGCGGCAAATAGTCAGCATTCAAGTGAAGCGGATCGAGCGTTTGTTGGCAGAGCAAAAAATCACTTTGGAACTGTCTGATGCGGCGAAAAACCATATCACAGATGTCGGTTACGACCCGGTTTACGGCGCTCGTCCCTTGAAACGCGCCATCCAGCGGGAGCTGGAAAACCCGCTGGCAAACAAGATTCTGGAAAATGCGTTTGTGGAGGGCGATACAATTGCGATCGACTGCGAAAATAACACTTTGCAATTTCGCAAAAAAGATTCTCGCCCAGCGCTGACAGGTAACAGTTTGTAGTTGCCGAATAGTTTGGAACAGGCAAGATGCCTGTTCCACAAACAATCAATTTTCTTGTGGAACAGGCATCCTGCCTGTTATTAAAAATGGTGAAATATGTCAAGAATTAGAGATGGTGCGGCTACCATAGGCATCCAGGCTGTAGGCTGGAACCCGAACGCTGTAATCCATCTCTGTTGCCGTGATTGCTACAGCCAATTTTTCAAAAGATTCATCGTTCCAATTCCGCTCGTGGATGGGCTTTGACTGTTCCCCGAGGAAATATGCTTGAGTGCCAATTACTGAGGCCGCGACCCAACCGACGATTAAAAGAGCGATTACAATAGCCATATTTGCTTTTTCCTTAACTTTTGTTGCTTTATGTAAACTAATGTAACAAAAATTAGTAATAAACGTCAAGGTACTGTACTGTCGTGGCAACCGCCCGGCAGGTAGTAAATACCGCACCTAATCCTGAGTCTGGAGGGTGCGCTTAGTGTCAACAAGGGCTCGATCCCCCCTAGCCCCCCTTAATAAAGGGGAGGACAAGAGTGTTCTCAAAGTCCCATCAAGGGGGAGCTAGACTGGGCTACCAGGGTGAGATTCAGGCTTAAGTTGACACGCCTTGGTAGGGTGTGCACCGCGGACCGGTCTTTCGGGTGTGCACCGCGCATATGTATCGGAATTGTGAACCGTATCCGAAATAGCAAAACAGCTTGTTGAGATTTTATAGTTAAGAAATTATAAGTTTTGCGTTAATAAATTACGATTAAAAGTCTGCCGCTGGCATGAGGAATAGCTGCTAAATTATGAGTTATGATTTATCGGTTTGGATGGGAACTAACAAATCCCAATTACCAAATTTTAAGTACAAATTACCAATTACCAATCATCGCTACAAATCATGCCAAACTCAATGTTAAATGACGACCCCTTGTGGTTCAAAGACGCAATTATTTACGAAGTACCAGTTCGGGCTTTTGCCGACAGCAATGCAGACGGCATCGGCGACTTTAGAGGACTGACAGAAAAACTGGATTACCTGCAAAACTTGGGAGTAACAGCAATTTGGGTACTGCCATTTTTTCCCTCGCCGCTCCGAGACGACGGCTACGATACATCTCACTATACTACCGTCAACCCGATTTACGGCACATTAGAGGATTTTAAAGACCTTTTAGAAGCAGCGCACCAGCGGGGAATTCGAGTCATTATTGAGTTAATTGTCAACCACACTTCTGACCAGCACGCTTGGTTTCAGCGAGCGCGCCGCGCCCCGAAAGGCAGTAACGAAAGAGATTTTTATGTGTGGAGCGACACGCCGGAAAAATATCAAGATGCTAGAATTATTTTCCAAGATTTTGAAACATCTAATTGGGCTTGGGATGCGGTAGCAAAAGCTTATTACTGGCACCGTTTTTATTCCCACCAACCCGATTTGAATTACGACAATCCCGCCGTGCGCCAAGCCATCTTAGATGTGGTAGATTTCTGGTTGGCACTGGGAGTAGACGGACTGCGGATGGATGCGGTGCCTTACCTGTACGAGCGGGAAGGTACTAACTGCGAAAACCTGCCAGAAACTCACCAATTCCTGAAGCAATTGCGGCAGCACGTAGATGAGAAATTCCCGAACCGGATGCTGCTGGCTGAGGCGAATCAGTGGCCGGAGGATGCGGTTGAATATTACGCTGCTGGCGATGAATGTCACATGAACTTTCATTTTCCGCTGATGCCGCGTTTATTTATGGCTTTGTACATGGAAGATAGCTTTCCAATTAGCGATATTCTCCAGCAAACTCCGCAGATTCCCAATAACTGTCAGTGGGCTTTATTTTTGCGGAATCACGATGAATTGACGCTGGAAATGGTCAGCGATGAAGACCGAGATTATATGTATCGGGTTTACGCTCAAGATACTCAGGCGAGAATTAATTTGGGCATCCGCCGCCGCTTGGCTCCTTTGATGGGAAATAACCGCCGCCGTATCGAGTTGATGAATGCTTTGCTGCTGTCTCTTCCGGGTACGCCGGTGCTTTACTACGGCGATGAAATTGGCATGGGAGACAATATCTATTTGGGCGATCGCAATGGGGTGAGAACTCCGATGCAGTGGAGTGGCGATCGCAATGCCGGTTTCAGCCGTGCTAACCCGCAGCGGCTTTACGCACCGCCAATTGTTGACCCTGAATATCACTACGAATCTGTTAACGTGGACGCGCAGCGGGCGAATCCGAGTTCTCTTTGGTGGTGGATGAAACGCCTGATTGCAATTAGGCAGCGCTTCCAAGCATTCGGCCGCGGAACTTGCGAGTTTCTATACCCGGAAAACCGCAAAGTTTTAGCTTTTGTACGCACTTATCAAGACGAACACATCCTCGTAGTGGCTAATTTGTCGCGCTTCGTCCAGACGGCAGAATTAGACCTTGCGCCCTTTAAAGGTGCTGTTCCGGTGGAGATTTTCGGCCGCACGGAGTTTCCTGCTGTTGGCGAAGATCCTTACTTTTTGTGCTTGAGTCCTCACACGTTTTACTGGTTTACTCTTACTGTTAAACATGAAGATTTGGCCCTGCACGGTGTTCCCACAGACTTGCCTACTTTGGCGGTGATAGGCAATTGGAAAACTGCTTTTGCTACAAGTCAGTTAAGCGATATGCTGCTTAATATTTTGCCGGGATACCTGCGGCGCCATCGCTGGTTTAGCGGTACAGCTCGGACAATTCAATCATTAGAAATAAGTGAGATTGTACCGATTGAATGTAAAGATAGTGCGGGGGAGCAATCTCAAGTTTACATTCTGTTTTTGCAGTTGAATTATACTGAAGGTATGCCGGAAACTTACGTTTTGCCTTTAGGTTGGGAAGAGATTAAAGGCGATGTGGACGATCGAGCGATCGCGCGCCTCCACTTCCCAGAAACCAACAAGGAAGTCGGCGTACTATTTGACGCTGCCGGGGACAAAGGTTTTCTGAGCGCGCTGCTAGGGGCGATCGCCACTTCTCGCAGTTACAGAGGTGCTGCAGGTCAACTGCTAGGAATTGCCGACAGCGCATTCAGCTCCGAACAAGATTTATCGCAGCTCGACCCTCACCTGTTCAAAAAAGAACAAAGCAATACATCCGCAGGTTACGGCGACCGCTTCGTCCTGAAAATATTGCGAAAAGTCGAGGAAGGAATCAACCCCGAATTAGAAATCGGACGCTTTTTAACCCATCTCAACTCGATTCAACACTACGCTCCAATTGCCGGAGCATTGGAATATCACACACCAGGAAAACAAGTCCTTACCGTCGGAATACTGCAAAAATTAATCCCCGACAGCATAGACGCTTGGTCTTATACATTAGACACACTGCGCGACTATTTCGAGCAAGTAATGACCGTAGAAGCAAAGCATTCCGGCGAGAATTTATCTACTGCCCCCGAAAATTATTTACCGAGCGCTTTGACCGGACAAATGCCGCGAAACTCAAACTCGCTAGTAGCGGATTTATCCCTAGAAATTCCTGCATTAGCTCGCGAACTCATCGGCTCTTACTTAGCATCAGCCGAACTTTTAGGTCAGCGGACAGCCGAACTTCACCTCGCTTTAGCTGGTGACACAGAAAATCCCGCTTTTGCCCCAGAAAGCTTCACCTCTTTTTACCAGCGTTCCATCTATCAACACATGAGAAATCTGGCAGGAAGAACTTTGCTGGATCTGAAAAAACGGATGTCCAAACTGCCGCCCGAAATACAAAAATCGGCGCAAAAGCTGCTCAACCGCGAAGATTTGCTCATGGAACGTTTCAAGTCTATTTTGAACTTGAGAATCACGACCGATAGAATTCGCTGTCACGGAGACTTTCATTTCGGGCAAGTTCTTTATACAGGCAAAGACTTCGTAATTATTGATTTCGGAGGAGAACGCGATCGACCATTAAACGAGCGGCGGATGAAGAGGTCGCCCCTGCGAGATGTTGCGGGAATGCTGCAATCTATAAGTTACGCTGTTACTTTGGCACTCCGCAATGAAGTAGAAAGTGGCATGATTCGCCCTGAAAATCTTCCGGAGATGCAGCAGTGGGCGAACGTTTGGCACCGCTGGGTCAGCCTAACTTTTGTTAAGAGCTATTTGGCAACAGCAGCCGATGCAGATTTCTTGCCCAAATCTATACCGGAACTACAAGTTTTGCTGGATGCTTACATTTTGGAAAAAGCGGTTGGCGAGCTAGCCTACGAACTTAATTACCGCTTGGATTGGGCGCACATTCCGCTTCAGCGGATTGTAGAATTGCTGAATTTATAAGGGCGGGTTTATCTATACTCGTTAGGGTGCGTGACTTTCTAGCCACTCAAGTGGCAGCGAGATGCTGGAAAGTCACGCACCTTACATGATACGAAATCTGCTTGAACAACCATTTCCAGCGGCGAATATTAGGTAAGAGTCACAACTGATTCACGTATCTTTGCGATCGCTTTGATAATTTCTTGTCGATTCTTACCTAATTGTATCCATTTTGGAAGTCGACAGAACAGATTCTGATTCGACCAGCCATAAATTTCATGAGGTTTTCGTTCCCTCAACTTTGCCCGAACAAAAGCCTCAATAAATTCTAAATGTCGAAGATTGTAAGCCCAAAGCGTCTTACCGCAACAGGAAGTTTGAAGCCACAGAGGATAGTGGAAGTAGTTATCCTGTGCCTTACTATACCAGCTTTCAATATTCTGTTCAGACCAATCTTTTGAGGAACCACAAGTTGTACAGGAAAATCTCCGAGGAGCAAAGCTATCGACCTTATCAGGATCTATACAACGCACGATCGCACATGAACCACAAAAAGGGCATCTCACCAGAAATTCATTCTGGAATGAGTAGATGTCTTCACGAGTATCTTTAAATCGCTCCATACTTACGATTTTAAATAAAGAGATGTTTGATATAAAACTTGTTCTTGATGCGTTAACAACGTGCAGTCAGAAAGCGGGTAAGCCACACAAGTAACAGCGTAGCCAGCTTGTAATTCTGACGGCTTCAAAAACTTTTGTTCGCTTTGGTCGATTTCACCGCTCAGCAGTTTGACAACGCAAGCAGAACACTCTCCTTGCTTGCATCCGTTCGGCAAGCGGATACCGGCATCTTCTGC
The DNA here is from genome assembly GCF_036701115.1 of Microcoleus sp. Pol1C5. Lineage (NCBI taxonomy): Bacteria > Bacillati > Cyanobacteriota > Cyanophyceae > Oscillatoriales > Microcoleaceae > Microcoleus > Microcoleus sp. Pol1C5. The sequence continues at coordinate 18,544 of NZ_JAUBQE010000030.1, forward strand.
CATATCTAAGATATACTGGTCGTCTGGTACTGCGATCGTGCGATCGAGCGCGAGAGCCTCATTCACCAACCGAACTTGATAAACAGCCATTTCCACCTCTTATATTTGGATTGCTTGTATTCAACCAAAATAGATGATTACAACTTACAGAAAAAATCAAAATGTAGGGTGCGGACGGAGGATATGCCGCTATACATGATAGCTAAAAAACCCAGTATTTTCAAAACACCGGGTTTTTGACAAACCACAACCTCGATCGCGATACTAGACAAGTGCTTCTTGATAATCGAGATTTTCATCTAGATAAATAGCCCGAATATCCTCCGGCAAATTTGATTCTAAAGTTTGATATCCTTTTTGCAGCAAAGCCTTTACCTGAGCAGGCGAAATAGCTTCGCCTTCTGCTTGCAAATAAGCTGCTATTCGAGTTTCGCTCCAGCGGAAAGTCTGAGCCATCAACACCACTAAACGCGGCAGCGGCGCTAACAATTCCAAGGCTTGTTTGACGTAACACCACAGGGGAGGCGGAGCCGATTGCAAAGAATAGTGAATCGACTCAACAGGGGGCAATTGGGCTTGATTTATGCAAACTGCGGTGACATTAATCAGCCAGTTTTGGAGACTGAGATTTTCGCCATCAGACTCTTGGGTTTCGCGGCGCAAATCGAGGCCTCGGAGTTCGTGATAGATGTGCAGCCAAGTGTGGGCAAACAGGTAATCGCCTTGTACGGGCGATCGCACGGAATGGCGAATCAGGGAGTGTACAATTTGAGCGTAGCGACAAAAAATCGCCGTGAAGAAGCGACCCTGATCGGGATGGTTTTGAAACAGAGTCAATAATTCCTGGTCGCTGTGATGGAACAGGGATTTGACCACAGGATGGTTGAGTTCTGAAAAATTAGGTGTTTGCACAATTGTTATGGAAAGGTTTGGAGAATAAATGCGGGTGCAGCCCGATTCTACAACACGATATACATTTGATGCAAGTGTTTAAAAAATATGTTGATAATAAAGTCAAATTAATTATATAATTAAGTTGTAGGTGACGGTGAATAAACCTCAATTAGTAGATCGAATTTTATTTTTTCACCGTCACCTACAAAGGTTGTTTAAATGGTAAATTATTTGTATGTCTAGCATTAATACTGGTATCGAATGGACTGACAGAACGTGGAATCCAACGACGGGCTGCGATAAAGTCAGTCCGGGCTGCACGCATTGTTATGCCGAAGCATTAACAAAAAGGTTTCACACTAATTTTCCTAACGGTTTTGATTTAACACTGCATCGCGAGCGGCTGCAAGAACCCAAACGCTGGCGAAAACCGAGCCGCATTTTCGTGAATTCGATGAGCGATTTATTTCACGAAGAAGTTCCTTTTTCATTCCTTCAAGAAGTTTTTGAAGTGATTCGAGAAACTCCTTGGCACGTATATCAAATTCTGACCAAAAGACACGAACGCCTTCGCGAACTAGCAGATAAATTAGACTGGCATGACAACATTTGGATGGGAGTTTCTGTGGAAAATCAAAAGTACGTTGACAGGATTGATTGTTTGCGAAAAGTACCTGCCAAGGTCAGATTTCTCTCGTGCGAACCGCTTTTAGGTGCTTTGGATATTGATTTAAAAGGCATTCATTGGGTAATAGTTGGGGGAGAATCTGGACAAAAACACCGTCCCATGCAAGCAGAATGGGTTGAGAGTATTCAACAGCAGTGTGAGGAGGCTGAAGTAGCGTTTTTCTTCAAGCAATGGGGAGGTAGAACACCTAAAGCTGGTGGGCGACTTCTGGATGATAAAATTTGGGATGAGATGCCGGAAGCATGGGATAAACATCAAAGGCAATTTAATGGCTACACTTCCAGGATGAGTCGTAACTCAAATAAAGTAGTAGCACCTACTTTGGTAAAAATGTAACTGTCACCTTCTCTCCAAATGTAATTTCTCCTTTGTACTTCCTTCGTTTACTGGCAGGTGGATCTGCTATTATTTTACCTTGTTGTTCGAGTTTCTTAAGAGCTTCTTTGTAATTTTTACTAATGTAGCGCTTGCCAACATGATGCTGATTGTAAATTTGTTCCATAGTCATCGTCTGAGCGGCAAATTCATCCAACAACAAATTTTCAAGCTCATCCAGAGGACGGTAAAGCTCATATAAGAGGGGATATCTAGGTGGAGCGGGATTGTATTCAAAAGAAGAAACACCTTGTTTAGCGCTAGAGCTTTCTCCAGCCATGATTTCTTTCATGATTGAATAACCCAAAACATTTTTTGATACAAAAATTAAATGATGGGTAGTCCGATTACCGCCTTCATTTTTAAAGCAAAATGGGAGTACATATGAGCCACCTATTTCTTTCAAAGCCTGAGAGATAGCCTCCACAATTATTAACTCTCGCTCCTCTGGTTGCTTCGATTCAAGCTGTCCCCTAAGATTGTCGGCTCGTTCTTTGCCGAAGAGAGAATTCATGTGCTTCTCTACGGCTGTATTATGCAATCCCATGTTGATCCGGTTGTAGTTAAAGAAAAATATACAATCACAACCCCAATCTTTGATGACCGATCCAATTAGCGCAAGTGACAAGCCTTTATAACCCCAAGGGTCGATAAAGAATAGTGTAGGAATCTTAGTGATTTGTTTAATTGCTTGAACAATTTCTTCTCCAACCTCCTTATTTAAAAGTATTGGCTTATGGGTTAACCTGCCTATATCTGGGATGGATTCTATAGCCTGCTGGAGAGACTGAGTATTATTTGAGTCCTTATCATTAAACAACGTTACTAGCATTTGTGACATATCTGGCTCGGCAATAGCACGTTCCAAGATAAGTAATGGAGTAGACTTAGAACCGTTTTTATAGCGACCGGGCCCAGAGAACAAATCAATATAGGCAATTTTATTACTCCATTTCTTTGCTGTGGGTATAATTACCTTTGCCCAGGCCCAAAAGTATTTAGCAACTATTTCTGATTTTACTAAAGAATTATCTCTGGACTCATCAAAGAAAGAACTGTCAGCCATCACAGTCACCTCTACACTTTAGTTAATTTTACTGTGGCTAAACAATAGTACCATAACCTCCGCCCCCAGGAGTCTCAATGACAAACACCTCCCCCGGCTGCATTTCCACACTCGCCGTACTCCCCAATTCCTCAACTTTACCCTCAACCTTTTCAACATAATTCCGCCCAACTTTCCCCGCTTCCCCCCCATTCAAACCGCAAGGAGAAATTACCCGCCGCCCCGATAAAATTCCCGCCGTCATCGCCTCCCGAAACCGCACTCGCCGCACCACTCCATTACCGCCGCGATGATATCCATTCCCCCCGCTATTAGCTCGAATTGCAAAACTTTCTAACAACACTGGGAACCGCCATTCTAATACTTCGGGATCGGTTAAACGCGAATTAGTCATGTGAGTTTGAACCGCATCCGTACCATCAAAACTTGCACCCGCACCCGCACCGCCGCAAATAGTTTCATAATATTGATAGCGCTGATTTCCAAAGGTAAAATTATTCATAGTTCCCTGAGAAGCAGCCATCACTCCCAAAGCACAATACAAAGCATCGGTAATATTCTGCGATGTTTCCACATTTCCGGCAACTACCGCCGCTGGATAGCGAGGATTCAGCATACAGCCTTCGGGATTGATGATTTCGAGAGGTTTCAAACAGCCCGCATTTAGAGGAATATCGTCATCTACCAAGGTGCGGAAAACATACAAAACAGCCGCTTTGCACACGGCTGCGGGAGCATTAAAATTGTTGGATTGTTGAGCAGAAGTGCCAGTAAAATCTATTTTTGCACTGCGCGCAGATTTGTCAATTGTAATCGCTACCTTAATTTGTCCGCCACTATCCATCGGATAAGTAAACTCGCCATCTTGCAAAACATCAATTACCCGCCGCACTGACTCCTCAGCATTGTCTTGCACAAAGCCCATATAAGCTTGCACAGTCTCTAATCCATAATGTTCTACCATCTTGAGAAGTTCTTCTGCGCCGCGCTTGTTAGCAGCAATTTGTGCTTGCAAATCGGCTATGTTTTGAGCGGAATTGCGAACAAAAAAATTCCCCGCTGTCAGAAGTTCTAGTAATTCTTTTTCTCGAAAATTGCCCTCGCTTACTAACAATAAATTGTCAAGCAATACACCTTCTTCAGTTACTGTTGTACTGTTAGGAGGCATGGAACCGGGAGTAATGCCGCCGATGTCAGCGTGGTGTCCCCGCGAGGCAACATAAAACAAAGGAAGGGAGGAATCACCATCAAATACTGGAGTAATAACGGTGATATCTGGTAAATGTGTGCCGCCGTTGTAGGGGTTGTTAGAAACATAAACATCGCCGGGTTGAAGCGCATTGCCTTGTGCTAAAATTAAAGCTTCCACGCTTTCGCTCATCGAACCCAGATGTACGGGAATGTGCGGCGCGTTGGCAACTAATTTCCCGTTTTTGTCGAAAATTGCACAGGAAAAGTCGAGACGTTCTTTGATGTTGACTGAGGAACTTGTGTTTTGCAATGTGACGCCCATTTGTTCCGCGATCGCCCGAAACAAATTATTAAAAATTTCCAGCAAAACCGGATCGGACTTAACCGCAGATAAACGCGAATGAACGCGGATATTATCTGCGTCCATCTGCGTGCATCTGCGGTTCAAAATTAAATCATTATTTTCGGTGATTTCCCCTTCCCAGCCCGGTTCTATGATATTAGTTCCCGTAGCTTCAACAATCATAGCAGGGCCTTCTATGCAGTCGCCCGATCGCAAATCATCTCTCTGATAAACAGGCGTTGCCCGCCACCCGCCAGCAACATAGGTTTGCACAGTTGAAATTGGTTGCACAGGCAAAATGCCCGTGCCACCAGAGGGGGAAATTGTCGATGCTTCCGGCACATCCATTCTTTCTACAACTTCCACCGAAACCGCTTCCACAATCAGCGGTTTTTCGGGCATAATAAAACTGTAACGCTGTCGGTGGGCAGCTTCAAATTCAGCCTGCATAACCTCAATAGTGTCAGCAAAATCAACCGCCAAAACAGAGTCACTTCCCTGATATTTTAAGCGCAGCTTCCTAACAACTAAAACCTCAGGCTCATTCTCTGTGTTCTCTGCGCCTCTGCGGTTCAATTCCCTCTTCCCCTCAGCCTCCAATTGGGTTAAAATATAATGCAAATCAGCTAATAATTCTGCATTTAATAGTTGCTCGATCGCCCTTTCGCGAATAGCCCGCACATCAGCCAAACCCATACCGTAAGCCGACAATACACCCGCATAAGGGTGAATAAATACCCGTTTCATCCCCAAAGCATCGGCGATCGCACAAGCGTGTTGGCCGCCCGCACCGCCGAAACAGCACAATGTATACTCCGAAACATCGTAACCGCGCTGAAGCGAGATTTTTTTGACAGCATTTGCCATCTTTTCCACGGCGATCACCAAAAAACCCTCCGCCACCTGTTCCGCCGTCCTCTCGCCCCTAATTTCCCCCGCTAGTTCCCCAAATTTTTGCTTTACTACGTCAGGGGCGATCGGCAAATCTCCATTCAATCCAAATACTTTCGGGAAAAAATCCGGTTGAATTTTCCCCAACATCACATTGCAATCAGTCACCGTCAAGGGGCCGCCTTTGCGGTAGCAAGCGGGCCCAGGATTGGCCCCTGCAGACTCCGGCCCGACGCGGTAGCGAGCCCCGCCAAAAAAGACAATTGAACCGCCGCCGGCTGCTACAGTGTGAATTGCCATCACGGGCGATCGCAATCTCACCCCAGCAATTTCCGTCTCAAATTCGCGTTCGTATTCGCCGTTAAAATGGGCAACATCTGTGGAAGTTCCGCCCATATCAAAGGTAATAATTTTATCAAAACCTGCCTTTTTGCTGGTTTGAACTGCACCGACAATTCCCCCAGCAGGCCCGGATAAAATACTATTTTTTCCTTGAAATTGTGCGGCGTCCACTAAGCCGCCGTTCGATTGCATAAACATTAATTTAGAGGACGGTGCCCCGGTGCCCGCCCCAACAGCCTCGTTCCCAGGCTGTGCCTGGGAACCCATATCCAGAGGCTCTGCCTCTCTTAATTGACTGGTTACTTGTTCGACATAACGCCGCAAAATCGGAGATAAATAAGCATCGACAACCGCAGTATCTCCCCGCGAAACTAATTTCATCAGCGGGCTAACTTCGTGAGATACTGAAATTTGAGTAAAGCCAATTTTTTTCGCTATTTTAGCAACTTTTTTTTCGTGTTCCGAGTAGCGGTAGCCGTGCATGAATACGATCGCACAACTGCGAATTCCCTCATCGTATGCTTGCTGCAAAGACGGGATAAACTCGGGATTGACAGCAGTTAACTCCTCACCTTGAGCGCTGTAGCGTTCCGCAACTTCAATAACTCGATCGTACAGCATCTGGGGCAAAACAATGTGACGCGCGAAAATATTCGGGCGGTTTTGATAGCCAATTCTCAGCGCATCGCTGAAACCTTTAGTAATTAACAGAATTGTGCGATCGCCCTTTCGTTCCAGCAAAGCATTTGTCGCCACCGTCGTCCCCATTTTAATCGCTTCAATTTGTGCAGCGGGTATGGGGACATCTGCGGCAATTCCCAAAATGTCGCGAATTCCTTGCACTGCTGCGTCTGTGTAGCGTTCCGGGTTTTCCGACAGCAATTTGTGAATGACTAATTTACCGTCGGGGCTGTTGGCGACAATATCGGTAAAAGTGCCACCGCGATCGATCCAAAATTGCCAGCGAGTGCGATCGGGATAAGTAGGACTCATATCTCTTTTTTTTGATATTTTTGCTTGATTAATTTACAATTATTGACCCAATTTCTGTTCGAGTCAATTCATAAAATTCATAACTTTGGCTCATAAAAGTCATAATTTCTGGTCGCTCAAACTAGCGGGCGCTCGATGGTGTTAATTATAGATGTCGAATGCCCTGGACTAACCCCTGACAAACACCAGCCAGAAAATCCAAATCCACAGTCTCAATCCTATCGCTTTCTCGATGATAATGCGGATTTCGCATATTAGCAGTATCAGTCACCATAATAGCCGGATAACCATTATCCCAAAAAGGAACATGATCGCTGCGGCGAGTATCCGGCACAATTAAACCTCGATTCGGCACCGGCAGCCACTCGCAGGGCTGACCAGATTTGCGAATTTTGCCGCTCAAATTAATCAAATCGGGAACCGTCCGCAAATTGCCAATTAAAGCAATAAAATTGCCACTATTTGGATAAAAATATTTCAAGCCAGCGGGATAGCTTTGAGAATTAGGATTGTGGTTGCAATAACCCAACATTTCTAAAGAAATCATTAACCGGATTGACTCTTGCTGTTGCTTGTATTTAGCTGCATGATGACTGCTTCCTAAACAACCGTATTCTTCCATATCGAAGGCGACTAATTGCACTGGATATTTGAGCGGCCCAGATGCGATATCCCTTGCGAGTTCCAGCAAAACAGCAACACCAGTAGCATTATCATCGGCCCCAGGCGATCCGGGTACAGTATCGTAATGAGCACCAATTACGATCGGCGGCAACCGCTTATTAATCTGCTTTTCAAGACCCAGATTGTCTTGCTTCCCCCCCGAAGCTTGGGGTGATTCTTCTTGCTTCCCCCCCGAAGCTTGGGGAGGACTGAGGGGGGGTAAATCCAAAATTAAATTCTGATGAATTCGGCCGCGAACCGAAAAATCGTCAATTTCTACAGTTCCCCACTGTGCCAACTGTTCGCGGATGTATTGCTGAGCATAAAAATGCCCTTCGGATGCGAGGTATGGGTTGCGATCGCGTACAATTTGAATCAGATGGCTGTGCAAGCGTTCTTGGAGATTCATGCGATCGGAGATACAATGAGTACACTAAGATTATATGGGATTGAATTATGATTGGAGAAGTCAGAATCGGAAATTATAAGTCCATTCAAAAGCTGAAGCTAGAATTAGGACGAGTAACTGTATTGATCGGTGAAAATGGCTGCGGCAAGAGCAATATCCTAGAGGCGATCGCCCTGGCTTCTGCGGCTGCTAATGATAAACTTGATAACGAGTTCTTAGCTGCACGGGGCATTCGAGTGACAGAACCTCAATTAATGCGATCGGCTTTTGAAAAGGAAAATTCAACTAAAGATATCGGCATTGAACTTAGTGGAAATAATGCTGATATAAAATTTGTTTTACAAAATAACAACCAACCATATTCTAAATGGAGAAAACGTGAGAACAATTATTATACGACTTCAGAAAACCCTGTGGATTTAGAAAAAGCCTTTCGCCAACCAGAAAATAGTCTTTTAGACTACAATATTTTTTTGTCCAATCAAAATCAACATTATGTATCTACCATAACAAATTTCAAAATACCTATACAAGAATTTATAATTTACTCTCCTGAAAACCAAGCATTACGAACTTTTGAAAAAGAAGGGCAAATTCAACCATTAGGGATTAATGGAGAAGGCTTGTTTAAACTATTAAAAGTTTTGAATTCAGATAGCCAAGAGCAGCTTAATGAAATCAACAAAAAACTGCAATTGATAGATTGGTTTCAAGATTTTGAAGCTCCTCCCAATTTATCAAGTATTCAAAACTCTCTCCAAATTAAAGATAGATACTTAGATCCAGATTTAGCTTACTTCGATCAAAGAAGTTCTAATGAAGGCTTTTTATTCTTACTTTTTTACTTCGCTTTATTTATTAGCGATATCACGCCTAAATTTTTGGCAATAGATAACATTGATGCTTCTCTCAACCCCAGATTGTGTCGCAGATTAATGCAAGAATTAGTCGAATTAGCAAAAAAACACGACAAACAAGTTATATTCACAACCCACAACCCTGCCGTTTTGGACGGTTTGGATTTACATGATGATGAACAGCGGCTGTTTGTGATATACCGCAACCAATTAGGGCATAGTAAAGCTAGACGCATTCTAAAACCTGAACCTCTAGAAGGACAAGAACCTGTAAAATTATCAGAGGCGTTTTTGAGGGGTTATATCGGCGGACTTCCTAAGAATTTTTAATATGATTAGTTTTGGATTGGTTACAGAGGGACTTACTGACCAGATAGTTATTGAGAATATTTTAGCTGGATATTTCAATAGTCCAGATTTAGATATCAGACAACTTCAACCAGAAAGAGATAAAGACAATGAGAATAAATCCACATACGGCGGCTGGACTCTAGTTTTTGATTATTGTACGTCAATCGATTTTAAACAAGCCTTCCAATTTATTGACTATATCATTATCCAAATAGATACGGATGTTTCAGAACTTTATAATATCCCCAAGCAAGATGAAAACGGTGAATTAACTCCTGAGGAGTTAATTGAAAAAGTTATTGAAAAGTTTAGATGTGCGATCGGCGATGATTTTTACAGCGAATATCAACAAAAAATTATATTTGCAATCTCCGTACATTCTATTGAGTGTTGGTTGCTTCCACTGTATTATACCGACAGTAGAAAAGCTAAAATTACAAACTGCCTCGACACGTTAAATCGGGAACTGGCGAAAAAACACAATTTTACGATCGACGCTAAGGCTAAAAATCCTGAATATTATCGAATAATTTCAAAACCATATCGCAAGCATAAAGTTTTGATGAAGCATTACGCAGAAAATCCCAGTTTAAAAAATTTTATAGAAGAGATTAAAAGCAGAGACATTAAGATTGGTGATGAAGAGGATTGGTAATGAAGCAAGTTATTATGTCATATAATAGAAACATAGTTATCGGAGATTACCATGCAAGCATACAAACTTAGAGGTAAAATCGATGCAACTGGCAACTTGGTAGTTGTGGAACCCGTGAATATGCCGCCGGGAGATGTAGAAATCATCGTCTTGCAGCTACCTGATACGGTTAAACAAGCCAGCGCGTCAGAAAATGCGATCGAACCTGAAGCACCTAAAAAAAAGTTTAAAACTAACGTGAAGGCATTTCAAGGTTTATTCGATCGAGATGGTGTACCGGAACCGCTGGATTTTGACGATCCAGACAAACAAGCAAAATGGGAATATTTAAAGGAAAAACATAACTTGTGAAAATCCTGATAGACACCAATATAATAGTAGATGTTGCGCTCGAACGAGAACCTTTCTTTGCTGAGAGCGATCGCATTTTAACTTTTGTTGAAGAAGCAAAAATTCAAGGCTATATTTCAGCCTCAACTTTTAGCGACCTTTACTATATTATCCGCAGAGACAGAGGCCGCGATTGGACGCTGGATTTTTTACGGCAGTTAGCCACATTTTGTCAAGTAGCAACAGTAGATAACTCTGTTATTTCAATGGCATTAACTTGCAACTTCAAGGATTTTGAAGATGCGATTCAGTACAGCACTGCTGTAATCAATCTAATTGATGCCATTGTCACCCGCAACCCGCGAGATTTTCCGGTTACTAATCCTAGGATTGTAACTCCAAATCAGTTAATTCAAGAATTAACTGATTCTCCCTAAATTTCTCAAATCGCTAAACTTCAGATTCCAATTCGCTTACCCGCACCTGCATCGGCAACTCTACAGAATTCACCTCAGACGACTCTAACAATCCTGTTGCTTCAACTTCTGCACTCCCTTCACCGTGTCGCACTTTTCGCAATTTCTCACCCAAAGTATCCCGCTGATTAATCAAATAAATACTCACCAAAGTCAGCCCAACTCCCATCGATTGCAGCGGATTGAGGACTTCGCCCAAAAACAAATTGCCGAATAGCAAAGCAAATACGGGCGTAAGAAAGGTAAGAGAACTTAAACTGGTTAGACTGCCGGTAGAAGCAAAATAAAAGAACAAACCGTAGGCGATCGCACTTCCGAACACGGTAGAATAACTTAACGCCATCCAGCCGGAAAAATCAATATTCACAAACTGTTCAGACTCCGTTGCAGCCGAAATTGCCAACAGCGGCAAACCGCCCAAAATCATGTGCCAACCAGTCGCCACAACCGGGTCAACATAACGGCAAACCCAGCGCACCAAAACCGTACCCACAGCCATCGACAAAGCAGCCAACAGCATCAACCATTCTCCACCCTGAAATAACTGTTCGATACCCGCAGAAACCTGCCTGTTTTCAGGATGAAAAAGCCCCACAATCCAGTCATCGGGCAACCCAATTAAACTGATGCCGACAACGCCAATCACTAATCCCAACCAGCCCCAAAAACCAATTTTTTCTTGAAACAGCCACAAACATAAAATCGCCACAGCTAGCGGTTGAGAGTCAATCATCACCGAACCCAAACCCGCACCGGTTCTCGCCAAACCTTCGGCTAAAAAGCCTTGAAACAAAGTAGCGTCAACCAAAGCAAACAGCGAAATCCACAGCCAAGCTTTCCAACCCTGCGGCTGTGGTTTTCCCATGAATGCGGCCGCCAGCAGCACCAACACGCCCGCAGGTATCAAACGCACGACAGCCACAAACAGTGGCGTTGTGTGTGGCATCACCCCCTTCATCGCTACCATCGCGGTTCCCCAAAGGAAAAACGGCGCAATGAGCAACAGCGGGGCAAAAGGTAGTTTTGAATCGGTAAGCTTTAGCTGCATGGCGGAGACTCCAAATAATTGATGAGAGTGGCTCTCACGAGAATGATGTAGTTTTGTTAAGCAATTTTTACAATTATATATCGCTGTTGAGTTAAATTCGATCGCACAAATCTCGATCGGCCATTAGGAACAGGCAAGATGCTTGTTCCACAAAATCAAGGTGGAACAAGCATCTTGCCTGTTGCGAACAATCTGGAACGGGCTCTTCGGTCTGTTGCGAACACAGGCACAACATCTACCCCGATGAATAAGGCACACTATAAGAAGTTAGCTACAAAAATCCGTAACATTGCCTGTACACTGCCCATGATTTGGCCATTCAAGCCCCGCTACCGCAAACAAATCGCCCGTATCGAAATCACCGGAGCCATTGCCGGAGAAACCCGTAAACGAGTGCTAGAAGCTCTCAAAACCGTTGAAGAACGCAAATTTCCCGCCTTGCTGCTGCGGATAGACAGCCCCGGCGGCACTGTCGGCGATTCCCAGGAAATTTACAGCGCGCTCAAGCGTCTGCGCGAAAAAGTCAAAATTGTTGCCAGTTTTGGCAATATTTCAGCTTCTGGCGGAGTTTACATCGGCATGGGAGCCGAGCATATCATTGCTAATCCCGGTACAATTACCGGCAGCATTGGCGTGATTATCCGGGGTAACAATTTAGAACGGCTGTTAGAAAAAGTAGGCGTTTCTTTTCAGGTGATTAAATCGGGGCCGTATAAAGATATCTTGGCATTCGATCGAGAATTGACCGATCCGGAACAGCAAATTCTGCAAGACTTGATCGACACCAGCTACCAGCAATTCGTGGAAACCGTTGCTGAAGCCCGGAAATTGGCTGTTGAAAAAGTCAAAAGTTTTGCCGACGGTCGCGTTTTTACCGGTCAGCAAGCCTTAGAATTGGGTTTGGTCGATCGGCTCGGAACAGAAGAGGACGCTCGCCGCCTTGCCGCCGAACTCGCAGGCCTCGACCCGGAAAAAACCGAGTCTTGCACGCTAGAAAAACAAAAACCTTTCCTAAATCGCGTCTTGGGGAGTAGTCTGGATATATCTGGGCTTTCAGCTTACAATAATTTGCTGGAATTCGAGCTTTCTACTAGCGGTTTGCCGCTGTGGATGTATCGCCCGTGATTAAATAGTCAGTTGGCACTTGGCAGTAGTTAGTTGGCAGTGGTAATTGGTAATTAGTAATAGGTAATTGCAACTAGCAACTGACAACTAGCAACTGACAACTGACAACTGACAACTGACAACTGACTAAAATGGAGGAAATTTGCGTGGAGTGGCAAGTGCGGGGGATTCGTGGGGCAACTACTGCTAGCGAGAATTCGGTGGCAGCAATTCGAGAAGCGGTGAGAGAATTGTTAGATGAATTAGAAGCAAAAAATGATATAAATCCAGAATTAATTATTAGTGCTACGTTTTCTGCTACTCGCGATTTAGATGCTGTGTTTCCGGCCGCGATCGCCCGCGAACGTTCTCACTGGTGCAATGTTCCTTTGTTGGACGTACAGCAAATGCACGTTGAGGGTGCTTTGGAACGCTGCATTCGGTTTTTAATTCACGTCAATTGGCCGGCACATACTGAAATTTATCATCCTTATTTGCGGGGAGCTCAAAATTTGCGTCCCGATAGGAATTTAGCGGTGGCGGTGGCTGGGGAAAAATAAATAATAGATTCACTTTGGGATTGATTTAACAGTTAACTCACCATTACAGGTGGGTTTATTTTTTACGGCATTTGATACAGTACAAAACCTGCCCTGGGGATATACGGTTAAAAGCTTTTATTATAAAAAAACCCGGTTTCTTTGAGAAGCCGGGTTTTTTGTCAATCAGACGCTTTTTTGTGATGCAACCTAATCCCTAAAAAAATGTCATATATAAAACTCCAAAAGTCCTTTTTCCCTTCCAATATTCCCAAAGTTTGAGGAGAACCCTTTTCATCTAGCAGCGGCTTCACAGCTTCGTAAGCAGGCTTGTAATTGTACCAAGGAATTGAAGGCCACAAGTGATGGATAAGATGATAATTCTGCCCCAAAATTAAGATATTCAGAATAGGACTCGGATATACTCTGGCATTTTTCCAGCGATCGCGATCGTGAAACGGACGGTGCGGCAAATAATCAAAAAACAACCCCAAGGCCAACCCCACCACCAAAGCCGGAGAAAACCAAAAATTCAGCACGTAATCTAAATGACCGTATTGAATCGAGATATACACGATCGCGATCACAAACAAACGGCTGAGAAACCATTCCAATAATTCGTATTTCCGCCACAGTTTGCGCTTAAAAAAGAAAATCTCGTGGTAAAAAAACCTCGCAGCAATTAACCACAAAGGCCCGCCCGTAGAAACATAATGGTCTGGATCGTTATCTGGGTCATTGACATGGGCGTGATGCTGCATATGTACCCGTGTAAACACCGGAAAAGCAAAACCCAACATCAGGGCGCTACCGTGTCCCAAAATAGCATTAACTGTGCGATCGCGATGGGCTGCATTGTGAGACGCATCGTGAATCACAGTTCCCGCCATGTGCAAAGCCAACACGTTCAGTGTAAAACAGCACCACTGCGGCCATCCCCAACACCAGAAACCCAAGTTAGAAATCACGAGAATCGCTACTGCACTCAAAAATAGCAGCAGTGTCGGATTAAAGTCACCGGGAGGACTCAGAAACTCTTTCGGCACTGTCAGCGGCCGTCCTGCCTCCGACATCTTTGTTAAGACTCCTTAATATTTCACACTTGCGTAGTATAAGATACAAGCCGGACAATAGTAAAGTTTTATGAAAGAACTCTGTTCGATCGCCAGAAACTAGCCTCTGCACAACCAGGAAAGTATTGCTGTTGTGCAAGGATACCAGTGCTAGATTAGCCAAAAGAACTCTGCAGACCAAATAAAATCAATGGGTATCTCTGTATATATGTCAAGCCTGAGAGCAGATAAATTTGCAAAAAGCGCGCTGCCCAAGAAAAGATTACCGATGGGTAAAAAGTCAGATATTCTATATATTGTTCAATACCTGCTTTTTTGACGACTATCAAAATTTTTAAGACTTGAGACTAGCGTCATTGCTTGTAGTGAAAGATGAAACGTTAGCCGAAATTTAAACAAGAAATCCACCTGCCTCCCCAGAACACCGCTGATGCAATTGCCAAAAGCCCTACGCCGGACTAAAATCGTCGCCACCATTGGCCCAGCAACTTCGGACCCACAAGTGCTGCGCCAGCTCATAGAAGCCGGTGCCACAACTTTGCGACTCAACTTTTCCCACGGAACAGAAGAAGACCACCAGCGCAGCATTCGCTTAATCCGGCAAACATCCTTTGAACTCAACCAGCCGGTTGCCATCCTCCAAGACCTCCAAGGTCCGAAAATTCGTTTAGGGCGCTTTGAGACAGGCTCTATAGTTGTCAAAAACGGCGATCCTTTCATTCTCACTAGCCGCCAGGTTCCAGGTACCGAGCTCATTTCTTCCGTCACCTACGACCCCCTAGCAGACGAAGTTCCAGAGGGAGCAGTGATTCTGCTCGACGACGGGAAAGTAGAAATGCTGGTGGAAAAAGTAGACCGCGCAGCGCGGGAATTGTACTGCCGCGTCGTCGTCGGCGGGCCGCTTTCCAACAACAAAGGTGTGAATTTTCCGGGAGTTTACCTGTCAATTAAAGCCCTGACTGATAAAGACCGCAAAGATTTAATGTTCGGCCTCGACCAAGGTGTCGATTGGGTAGCCCTGAGCTTTGTGCGGAATCCCCAAGATGTGCTCGAAATTAAAGAACTGATTGCCAGTGCGGGCAAGCAAGTACCGGTGATTGCCAAGATCGAAAAGCACGAGGCGATCGAACAAATGGAGGAAATTCTCACCCTTTGCAACGGCGTGATGGTCGCCCGCGGCGATTTGGGAGTGGAACTACCCGCCGAAGACGTGCCGATTTTGCAAAAGCGCCTGATTGCTACCTCCAACCGCCTGGGTATTCCGGTAATTACCGCTACCCAGATGCTCGACAGCATGGTCAACAATCCCCGTCCCACCCGCGCCGAGATTTCCGACGTGGCCAACGCGATTCTGGACGGAACTGATGCAGTGATGCTGTCCAATGAAACTGCTGTCGGCAAGTTCCCCGTCGAAGCGGTGGCGACGATGGCGAGAATTGCGGTGCGGATGGAGAGGGAAGGAATTAAGCGGAATATTAGGAATGTAGAAGATATTGGTCGATCGATCCCCAACGGTATCAGCCAAGCAGTCAGCCAAATCTCCGAACAATTGAACGCCGCAGCCATCATGACGCTGACCAAAACCGGCGCCACAGCCCGAAATGTCTCGAAGTTCCGACCCAAAACTCCGATTTTGGCAGTTACTCCTCACGTAGACGTAGCCCGACAACTGCAATTGGTATGGGGAGTCAAACCCTTACTGGTGTTGGATTTGCCCTCCACCGGCCAGACATTTCACTCTGCCATGACAGTCGCCCAGGAAAAAGAGTTAGTGTGCGACGGAGATTTAGTGGTGATGACCGCCGGTACTCTGCAAGGGGTTGCCGGCTCAACGGATTTGATCAAAGTTGAAGTAGTGACAGCAGTTTTAGGCAAAGGCACCGGTGTCGGTTTGGGATCGGTGAGTGGCATGGCCAGGGTTGCTCGCACTGCTGCGGATGTAGGAAATTTCCACCCTGGAGAAATTTTGGTAGTGGAACACACCAGCGTCGCTTTTGTGGAGATGATTCGGAAAGCAGCCGGTGTGGTGACGGAGGAGGACAGTTTGACTTCTCACGCCGCGATTATCGGTTTGCGCTTGGGCGTGCCGGTGATGGTGGGCGTAAAGAATGCCACGCGGGTAATTCGGGACGGAACGATGCTGACGCTGGATATGCAGCGGGGTTTAGTTTATTCGGGGGCCAGAGGCGGCTCAACTGACGCGGAAGTGACCGTTTAACTGTTGGTGAGCTAGGAGTTGTGGAGTTTTGAATTAAATTCTACAACTCCTTGCTTTTTTCATTTAGGCTGTGCTACAATTCAAAATTGTCTGTGCCGATGTAGCTCAGGGGTAGAGTATTCGATTCGTAATCGAACGGTCGTGGGTTCAAATCCCACCATCGGCTTGCAATAAAATATATATTTTCAAGGGTTCTATAGCTTATTAATGCTGTAGAACCTTTGTTTTTTCCATGACTTGTCTATGGTTTGTCTATTTTAGTGAGGAATGCAAGTCGTCGGATTTTAATGGGGACTGAAGTCCTCACTAGGAACCTATTTCATCGCGGATTTTAATGAGGACTGAACTCTTCACTACGAAGCTATTTCATTACCAATTTTTATGGTTTTTAGTCAGGAGTAAAGTCCTCGGATTTTAATAAGGACTGAAGTCCGATGCTGCAAACCTCTGGCATTGCGGCTTTTGTCGATGGCAAAAATACCAGATAGGGGCTGGCTATTGCGTGTCAAATTGTTGCCAAAAATCAAGGCCCAATTGAGGTAAATTGCTAAAGAGGAAAGGGAACACAATTTGTAATTACTTTGCCGATCGCTAGTGTTTCTAAAACTTAACAGAAACTTAACAGAAATCGCTGTAAAAATGCGGTAAAATCAACCTTGAAGAGCGCAGACAGTTAAAAAAATAGCGAAAAATCTATGTGCCTGCAACCAGGAGATATCCTGCGCCAACGTTACCAAATTGTCAGTGAATTAGGTCGGGGAGGGTTTGCGAGGACATATACAGCTAGGGATTTAGACATACCGGATAACCGCCTGTGCGTTGTTAAGGAAATTAGGCAGCCAAGCGATCCGCAACTCTTGCCAGAAGCACAGCAGCGATTGGAAAGAGAAGTTCGAGCTTTGCGCCGATTGGGCGGACATTCGCGCATTCCACAGTTATTCGATAGCTTTCAAGAAAATGACAATTTTTATTTAATTCAAGAATACATTGAAGGACATCCGCTGAGGCAAGAATTCGCTCCAAATACTCAATGGACTCAAGAGCAAGTAGTTGAATTTTTGCAGGATATCTTGCCAGTTATCGCTTTTGTTCACGAACACAATATCATTCACCGCGATATCACTCCTTCTAACTTAATTCGGCGCGATTGCGATGGAAGAATAGTTCTGATTGATTTTGGGGCTGTCAAAGAAATCAGTTCCTTGGAAATAACTGATTCGGGAAACACTATCAGCAGAACTATTTATACGCAAGGATATTCGCCGGCAGAACAAATTGCTGGCAATCCTCAATTTTGTAGCGATATCTACTCTGTAGGTATTGTCGCTATTCAAGCCCTCACAGGCTTGTCTCCTGCTCAAGATTTCCTGACAGATTCCCGGCGGGGCGATATCGTTTGGCGCTACTCGACTCCCGATCGCCCTATGGTACAGATTAGCGCCGGCATGGAAACGATTTTAAACAGAATGGTGCGCTACAACTTCCCCGATCGCTACCAATCTGTTGCTGATGTTTTGCAGGCTTTGAATTCGATCGCAACCTTACACCCGTCGCCCCCTCTGTCACAGAATTTGAATGTACCGCAACAGTTGCAAGATAATCATTCAATCGTATCCCTATCGCCACCGCCGAAACGCGATCGGTTTTCGGGATTTTCTCGATCGCACTTTCGCCGATCGCTGTTGGCAATTGCGGCAATTATTGCCGGATGTGCGATCGCCCTTTTTTTTCACAACCTTTTTACCCCGAAAACTTGTCTTTTACTGCAAGGTGATGCTTTAAGCTGCGGCGAAGAATCTCTACTAAAATCCTCGACTCCTCGATTAAAGCAAGCAGGAGTTAATGAATTTGCCAAATCCAATTATCGGGAAGCATTTAATTACTTTAAAAGGTCGTGGCATGAAGAAGAACGCAAAGATCCCGAAACTTTAATTTACATGAATAATGCCTTATTAAAAGCCAAAAAAGCTGATTATTACACGCTTGCCGTAATCGTTCCCGTTAGTACCAACGAACAAGGTAGAGCCGATCTCGATTTGCCTAAAGAAATCTTGCGGGGAGTTGCTCAAGCGCAAACGGAAGTTAATTTAAAATTATTCAATTCTGAGATAGATCGCAACCTAAATGGTTTAGATTTTCAAGAGAACCAAGCTATTAAAGGTAAAGGTTTACAAGTCATAATTGCTGACGATGCCAATCTAAAAGAAGAGTCGATCGCCCGCGCTAATTCCCTAGTCAAACTGGGCGGTGTTTTGGGCGCTATCGGTCACTACACTAACGCAATGACAGTCCATACAGTCGATATTTACAACCAAAATCATTTAGTATTAATTTCCCCAGGCAGTACGACGGAAGAAGCCACAGAAAAACCCCGAAATTTTTTCTTTAGGACTGTGCCTCGGACTAAAGTTAGTGTTGAAGTATTCGCGAAATATCTGATTGAAAAAAAAGGTCAAACCAAAGTAGCAGGTTTCTACAGCACCAGCAGCGAAGCCACTTCCTCTTTTTGGGAAGAATTCAGAAAACAGTTTAGAGAACGGGGAGGAAATATTGCAAATATCACCGAATTCGATTTGTCACACAGCGACTTTAACGTGAAAAAAGCCATACAAGAAGTCAGGCAAACAGAGAAAACAACGATAGTTTTAAGTCCGAGTCACATCCCGATCGCTCTCAACAATGCGATGGCACTTTTGCAAGCCAATCTCGACCGCAATTGGGTTGTCGGCACAGGGGGAATATACAGTCAAAAAACTTTAGAAGCTGCTGCTCAGTTACCGTCTTTTGAGAAAATGGCGGCCGCAGTTTCTTGGCATCATTTAAAATCTCCCAACCGCAAATTCCTTGAGAATACTCGCAAGCTTTGGGAAGGAAATGTCAGTCACCGAACTGCATTAACCTACGATGCCGCTAAGGCGCTGATTCAAGCAATAGAAAAGCAGCAGCAACCCAGCCGCGAAGGGATGCAAAAAACCTTAGCCGATCCAAATTTTAGCGCCACAGGAGCCACCGGAACAATTCAGTTTGACAAAACGGGTTCGCGCAAAAATTTTAGTCCGATATTAGTGCATATTGTCAAGTGTTCTAAGGAGCAGTTTGGGGTGACTTTTGTGCCGATCGAATTTCCGACAGCAGCAGCGGCGGGTTTAAACTGCGATTGATATAGCCTTTCTCAGGTTTCTGGAGGTGCTCCTGGGCATAGGGCATAGGGCATAGGGAATGGGTGGTTCCTGTTCATGCAAAAGAATTGCTGGGCCGGCTCGCGTGCGTACCTCGCTTCAAGAAATAACCGCTATAGATAAGAAGGCATTCGGCAGAAGTTCTCATTTCTCATAGGTAATTACCGGGGGACTACTTGGGAGGCCGGGGGATGCGAAAACTCAGGGGACTGAGGATTTGATTGAGAGTTCGCAGTTGTTCAGCAGTTCCCAAACAAATCAGCATATCTCCTCCTTCGATCGCAGTTTCTCCAGTAGGCCCCACAATCAAAGTCCCGCCAGCACGCCGCACCGCTAAAACCAAAGCCCCCGATTGCGATCGCAACTTGGCATTTCTCAAAGTTTGCCCGACGTAGACACAACTATTGGGATCGACCAAAAATTCTTCCATGTAAAAAGAACTATCGGTGCCCGTCAAAACACCATCTAAAAAATCCATAACTTGAGGCCGCAAAGCCGCCGCCGCCATGCGTTTTCCCCCGGTGATGTAGGGGGATACGACTGCATCGGCGCCGCCCCGCTGCAACTTCTTTACCGCTTCTTCTGTAGTGGCGCGGGCGATCGCCCGTACCTTCGGATTCAGAGTTTTCGCTGACATGACAGTGTATAAATTCTCGGCATCCGAAGGCAAAGCTGCTACTATGCAAATTGCGCGATCGATCCCCACATTCACCAAAGTTTCGTCCAGAGTCGCGTCTCCTTGGACAGCCGTGTACCCCAGCGCCAAAGCTGCCTCAACCGACTGCACAGCCGAATCTATCACCACAAAAGAGATATATTCGGCCTGAAATTCCAAGGCAATTTGGCGGCCAGTGCGCCCAAAACCGCAGAGAATGTAATGCCCGATCAAAGAATCTACCAATCGCCGCTGCTGCCTAATTCTTGCTCCTTCTTGAAAATATCCTTCAATCAGCGCTTCTGTAAAGCGGTTGACGATGAAACCTATCACAATCACGCCCATCAAAATCAGGCATATAGTAAACATTCGCCCGCGTTGGCCGAGGGGGTGAAGTTCACCGTAGCCCACAGTTGCTAGGGTAAAGACTGTCATGTAAGCGGCATCTAGCAAAGGCCATTTTTCCATCTGCCAATACCACAGAGTACCCGTGCATACAATGCCCCCAAGGGCGATGACTCCGTTTCTTAAGTCTTTTTGCAAGCGCTGGTACTTTTGTTCTAGAGTTGAATACACCGATCGGGCTGACCTATTACCTATTAGCTGCTACCAATTTTAACCATATCAGCCCTAGACGCAGGGGCGGTCAAAAAGCCAGTTTCTGCCTAGATACTTTGCTACCAAACTCAACATTTTGACTCTTAACCCGGTTTTTTTTGCGTGAGTTCCGACTGATCTCCAATCCCGTCGCAGAGGTGGCGATTGTTTTGATTGGCGATCGGATTTGTCTGCAAATAATTGCGGACTCCATTACAACCCTGCTGCAATAAATCGTCAAGATTAAAATTCCACAGCATCACCGTACCGTCAGCACTCGCACTAGCGATCGCTTTGCCGTCTGGACTAAAACTCGCACTCCAAACAGCATCCTTGTTACCTTTTAAAGTTTTGAGCAATGTACCGTCAATGTTCCACAGCCTCACCATTTTGTCTGTGCTTGCAGATAGCAACATTTGGCTGTCGGGACTAAAGCTGATATTTGTCAATCCACTTGTATGCTTTAAAATAGTTAGCGGTGTGCCGTCTTTGCTCCAAATTCTCGCAGTTCCCCCAGCACTTGCAACCGCCAGCATTGCTCCATCGGGACTGAAAGTTACACTCATATTTTTATCACTTTCCATCTGTAAAGTTCGTAGCAATTTGATATCGGTGCTGGCTTCGATTGACTGCTGTTTTTGCAACTTTTCCGCAACCTTTCTTAAACTCCAAAGTTTAACAGTGCCATCATTACCAGCCGCAGCAATTATCTGACCGTCTGGGCTAAAACTCGCGCTGGTTATCCAACCTCGCTCCAATTTTAAACTTGACAATTCTTCACCGCTGATTTTCCAGAGTTTAACAGTTCCATCGGCACTTGCAGAAGCAATAATATTACCATCTGGACTCAAAGAGACGCTTGTTATTTGAGCGCTATGTCCTTTTAAATTGTGGATTAATTTGCCATTTTTTTGCCAAATTTTGACAGTTTTGTCGTTGCTTGCAGAGACAAGTATCTGACCGCTAGGACTAAAAATTGCCATCCTAATTTTATCAGTATGCCCGGTCAATGTTGCTTGCAAAGTTCCATTATTTTGCCAAATCTTGATATAATTATCATCGGTAGCAGTCACAATTGTTTGACTGTCGGGACTGAAACTCGCGAAAGCAAGGGTACTGGCTTGAGTCTGCAAGCGGCGGCGTTCCCGAAAGTTGTAAACTGCCTGTTCGAGGGCGATCGCCACTCGCATCTGAATATCTGAACTCACTCCGAGCGATCGTTTCATTTCTGTAACAGCTCTGATGCTTTCTAGCAGAGCTTCCTCTTTTTTATCCGCAGCAAATAGCGTTTCTGATAGCAAACTGAGAGTGAGAATTTTGTTGTTTCTTTCTTCGATTGACGGTTTAACCCAAAAAGCTACTATCAGGATTGATATTAATATGACTGCGGCTCCTGTAACTGTTTGCACTCTCAGTTGTTGCTCGCGCCAAAGTTTAACTGCAATCGCTTTTTTCTGGTTTTGTGCTTCGCTTAGTTCCTCTAGTAACTTTTTTTCGCGACGCAGTTGTTCTATTTCAGCTTGATGCTGTTTTTCTTGATAGCGAAATTTGGCAAATTCCGCTTCTTGACTCGCACCTAAAAATTGATAATCTTGGGTGCTCAAGCTTTTATTTGCAGCCCACTGTCGGGCATCTTCCAGTGCTTGACCGCGCAACAAGCGAGATTCGTCTTGACAATTGGTCGCTACCCATGCTGTTAGAGATTCGGCATAGGGGCGCAAGTCGCCGAGCGCTTTTTCTATCCAGTTATGGTTGAATATAGCTGCGTAAATGCGGTTGGATACTGTTAATTTGCCGGCTCGTTTTACTACTAACCCGCTCAGCCGCAATTCTGTTTGTTCGGGAGTATCATCCGCCCAAATTCCTCCTACCAGGGCGGGCACGGGGGCACCGCCCCTACAATCGGGGGGTTCTGAAAGTGGCAATATTTTTTGATATAGTCCTAATAACCTACTGGCGCGGTGCTGACTTCTGAGAAGGCGATCGCGAATTGTTTTTATGTGTACTGGTTCATCGGACGATTCCCAATTATCAATAATATGTGATTGCACTATCTCGCTAATTAATAATTGATTTGTAGTAATAATTTCTGTTTTGATTTCATCGTTTGAATCTGATCTAATAGAAGCCGAGACTAAGCTTTTTACATGGTGCAGAATCAGCTTGCAAAGCTTTTGAGTCAGAAATGGCTGCCCTCCCGTCCAGTCCAAAATCTCTTTTAAAACCTCTTGAGGATTGTCTACTTTTCCCTCAAATCCCTTGGCTAAAGGCAGAGCTTCCTGTAAGTTAAAACCGTTCAATTCAATAGCTAAGCCGATATTAAAGGGCGTGCGAGTTGCATCGCTAATTAAATCAGATGGCGTAGCTACTCCCAGCAAAGCAAATGTAATGCGCTGGTATTCTGAATTGTGAGCGCGTTTATTGTAGCAACATCTAATTAATGCAAAAAAATCGTCTAGCGGTTCTTGGAAACTCAGAACGCTATCAATTTCATCAATAAAAATGACCAGATTTTGAGAAATTTTGACCAGCAGCAACTCTTCAATTAACTCTCCTAAGCGCTGTACCGGGGGCATCAACTCTCTCTCCCGCCACCAAGTCATAAACTCGACTGGGTTAAACAGGTTGAAACTGCACAATAGCTTGTAAGCGACGCCGCCGTACCACTTATCTAGAGAGACTTGCTGGTTGCCAATGTCCGAAAGGTCGATCGTAGCACAGGCAATGCCATCAGCGGAGAGTTTTTGTACAGTTCGCACCAGCAAACTGGATTTGCCCATTTGTCGGGAATTGAGCACGTAACAAAACTCTCCTGCTTTGAGGGCTTGATAAAGTTCTGAGTCAGCTTGTCGCACTACATAAGTAGGTGCATTTTGCGGGAGACTGCCGCCAATTTGATATTGGTAATCGACTGTCATTATATTGCCTCTATTGATAACTTTGTCTCAGTTCTATGGTGCCTGTAGCACAAGCAATTTTACCATTTTGATAAGTTGGTTCTGGTGGTTTAATTGTACCAGCAGAATCAGCTCCGCACAATATAGATGTGGTCGTTATTTTATTTTTAGAAGCCTTTGACTCAACTTTTGGAGCAGGAATTACAAAAACTCCACCGACCACGCTTTTAAGATCTTTATGCTTTGAGACTCCATAATTAAATGTTGCTTTTTTTGTTGTATGGTGGGAATATTTGTAATTTTCTGTCTCGGTTTTAATAATGCCAATTCCTAAAGCCTTAACAGAAGTGCTAAAAGCACTTTTTTCGGCAAAATAGGCTTGCTGACGTTTGTTGATTAAGCTAATATAATCTCTGGGTTCCCATTGCTTGTTGTTCCTAAGCTTAACCTGAAATGATGGCACAGCTACAGAAGCCAATACTCCCATCACCGTTAAAATCACTAAGCATCCACGAACATTTGATGCAAGGCTAGCTGATTTATAATTTTGTTGACTCATGGTATTGTATCCTCTCTGTTTGTAGTAAAGACTTTAGTCCTTATTAGGTTATTTTGTTACCTCTGTTGTCCCAGTGGCGCAAACTAATTCACTATTTTGAAGTCTTGGAGGTAGGGGAGGTATTGTACCAGGTGTATCAGCGCGACACAGGATTCTTTGTGTTCTCATTTGCTCCTCGCCATTCTTTGACTTCATTCGTATTACAAAGACACCACCGACATAGCTTTTAAAGTCTTTTTGCTTTGACACTCCATAATTAAAGGCAGTTTCCTTTGTGGCGCGAACTGAATACTTGAAATTTGTTGTCTCCGTTTTAATTCCAAGCCCCAAAACATTAACAGAAGTGGCAAAAGCACTTTCTTCTTCAAAATAGGCTTGCTGACCTTTGTTCATCGAGTCAACATACTGTTTTGCTTCGGGAAACCTGGGTCTATTGCTAGTATTAAGAAATGAGGGCAGAGCGATCGCGCCAATTACTCCAATGCCCATTAAAAGCAATAAGCATCCGCAACCATTAGGTGAAATGCTAGCTGATTTAGAATCTTGTTGGCTCATAGTTTTGTATCCTCCCTGTTTGTAGTAAAGACTTTAGTCCGGTAAATCTCAATTGAAAGCCGATTTAATCTTGTAATCGACTGTCATTATATTGCGTATAGTTAGTTTGGTGAGACCATTGGTCTTGTGCCTTTACCGCAAGCAGTTTTACCATTTTCATAGGTGGGTTCCGCTGGTTGAATGCTACCGGGAAAATCAGCTTCGCAGAATATGAACGTTGTAGTTATTTCCTCTTTAGTAGCATTGGGAACAAAGTTTTTTGGCGGAACAAGAAAAACACCGCCGACATAACTTTTTAATTCGTTTTCCTTTGCTACTGCATAATTAAATGCTGCTTTCTTAGTGGCGCGAATTGAATACTTGAAAACTTTTGTCTCTGTTTTAAGGCCAATTCCCAAAGCCTTAACAGAACTGGAAAAAGCATTTTTTTCGGCAAAATAGGCTTGCTGACCTCGGCTCATCGATCTAACATACTGTATCCCTTCCATTTTCTTATATTTACATCCCTTGCAACCACCCAGAAATGATGGCAGAGCGATCGCGCCAATTACTACAATGCCCATTAAAAGCAATAAGCATCCGCAACCATTAGGTGAAAGGCTAGCTGATTTAGAATCTTGTTGACTCATAGTTTTGTCTCCTCCCTGTTTGTAGTAAAGACTTTACTCCGGTAAATCTCAATTGAAGGCCGATTTGATATTAGTAATCGACTGTCATTATATTGCGTATAGTTAGATTATCTAGTCACTTCTTTTGTGCCTTTACCACAAGCAACTTTACCATTTTCATAGGTGGGTTCCGCTGGTTTAATTGGACCGGGAGACTCAGCTTCGCACAATATGGACGTTGTAGTTCTTTCCTCTTTAGCAGCATTTGGCTCAAAGTTTTTAGCAGGAACCAGAAAAACACCACCGACATAGCTTTTAAGGTCTTTGTGCTTTGAGACTGCATAATTAAATGCTGCTTTCTTAGTGGCACGAATTGAATACTTGAAATGTGTTGTCTCTGTTTTAATGCCAAGTCCCAAAGCATTAACAGAAGTGGCAAAAGCACTTTTTTCTATAAATAGGGCTTGCTGGGCTTTGTTCATTGAGCCAACATACAGTTTCGCTTCCCTTGTCTTAGACTTACATTCCTGGCAACCACTCACCAGAAATGAGGGCAGAGCGATCGCGCCAATTACTACAAAGCCCATTAAAAGCAATAAGCATCCGCAACCGTTATAAGCTGAATTGCTAATACTTGATTCTTGATATTTAGTCATGGTATTTTCTCCTTAAATGGTATATACAAGGCGAATTAACGTCGCCGAGGCAGAGCCTCTGTATCTGCGTTACCAGGAAGAGCCTGGTAACGAGGAAAACGAGGGAATACTAATCCCTAAGCTCGCAGCTTTTGTACTTCTTTGCGATCGACGGATGTTGGCTGAATCACTTTACTGCCGATCGCAAAATCGCGCAATTCCACTCTCGTAAACTTCACACCCCAGGGATCTGTCGCTGTATCCAACTCCTCTACTAAAGCATTATTGATTTCATGGCGAGCCGTGTAAAGTTCCTCCCGAGATAATGTCGCAATGTGAGTCCGAATTGAAAGAATCAGCATATTTAACATCGCTTCCTTGAGATTCTGCACCTTGTAGGAAGCTTTTTCTAAGTCAATAATTCGCCAGTAAACAATAAATTCAACGGTAATGGCAAGGCGATCGCGCGTCGTGCATTCTTGCGGTGGCAAGTTTAAAATTTGCTCGCGCAGAGTTTGTTTATAGGCAACTGTTTCCACAAAGGGAATCAAAAAAGTCAAACCAGGTTCAAGTTTCTTGCGATCGTACTTTCCGAAAATTTCAACTAAGGCCTCATCTCCTTGACGGACGATTTTGACGCTGCTGGCTAAGGATACTCCGGTGATTGCAAACAACACCATCAAAAAATACTGATACATAATGAATCTCCTGGTAATTTTAAGCTGTGAACTAAAGAGGAATTGAGGTTGCGACTAAGGTTTAGCCGTTGATGTGAATTAATTTGTCAGGTACAACAATCAGCGTGTTTCCTTCGCGGCGCAAAACGTAAACTTTTTGTCGGGGTGCGATCGCACCTTGGGAATCTTCATTGCGAGCTTTCCACGAAGCCCCTTCATAAATCACCATTCCGGTTTCTCCGGGGAAAATTTCGGAGATAGTTGTCGCTTCGGTTGCTTCGGGAATCACAAACTTTTTGCGGACAATGAAAATTGGTCGAATCCAGATGCTCAGCGCGAGGGATATCCCCATCCAGTAGAAGATTTGCCAGTCAAAATCTTCATACATTATGTTCGCCCAACTAAACTGAAATGCTACAGATCCTCTCCACAAAATAAAGGATTCAATTAAAGCAGAAGCTCCCATCATTAGCACGTAAAACCTGTATTTCTGGGGCTGAGTTTTGATGATTAATAGCTCGCTCGCACTAAGCACAACTCCGATCAGCAGCCAGAATAGGGGCGGGGTGAAGGCGAAACCTGGTTGATTAGTGGCTGAGGCCAGCGACCAAATTAGGATAGAATACACAATGCTTTTACCTCGTTGCGATGGGATTCAACCTTGTTATTTCTAATCTAATCAGGTGGCTATTTGAGTTTGGGACTGAGTTATTTGAAAATTCATCGACTTTTCATCGACTTTTCATCGACTTGAGGCGCGGTTGGCATTTATGATGGTTTCAGTGTCTTGATTGTTATAAGCAATGCCACGATCGCTAAGGGTGCGCGAAGAGTGCATTCGCGCAGTTAAATCCTGTCTCCTGAGAAATGGCTTTCCGAGTCAGAAAATTCTGGCTGAGGATTTAGGGATGGCCCAATCTACTGTCAGCCATTTTCTGAATGGCAAACCTGTGGATTATGCCAATTTCATCGAAATTTGTCGCGGATTGGGCCAGGAATGGCGCGATATAGCGGATTTTGACGCGAATTCAGAGCCAGAGGAGGTAGTCCTGCTGAGGGCAAAAGTGGCGATCGTCTTCGAGGGCTTTCCTTCGGATCGCTTCGCTAACGCCAACCATCGATCGACCTCAAACACCACCCTTTCTCAGCAGTTACACCAAGCTTTGAGTGCGGGAGGCCACGAAGTCTTTTTTATTAACAACAGCAGCGACTCAGCCTCATATTTAAAGCGTTGCGATTATTTGCTGTTGCTGATTTCCCAAGAATCGGCCGCTAGCGAAATGATATTGGAACAAGTGCAGCTAGCCAAAGAATTGCACAACTTAACTGCTCATAAACCCGCAATTTTACCGATTTTACTTGAATTAAATACACCGCTTTCTTTTGATTTACTGAGCTATTTAGCAGGAATTCAGCCCTGGCTGTGGCGCGGTGTTGGCGACTCATTTAAGTTATTATCACAAATTTTAACGATTATCAAAGAAGGTCGCACATCGTTAACTGCCGACCATGAATTAGCTGTAGAATGGAAAGTAATTACTAGCACCAAACAGTCAATAATTCAACCCCTGCCAGCAGCGCCGCCAGAATTGCCGGGAGGACAAGTTGAAATAGCTTCTCGTTTTTATATCGATCGCCCTCCGATCGAATCCCGCTGTTACGAGACGATCGCCCAACCGGGAGCGCTAATCCGCATAAAAGCACCCAGACAAATGGGCAAAACTTCCTTGATGGCGAGGATTTTGCATCACGCAGAACAGCAAGGTTCTCGCACGGTAGCGCTGAGTTTTCAGCTAGCCAATAGGAAAATATTCGCTAATTCAGACACATTTTTGCAGTGGTTTTGTGCTAGCATCGGTCAAGAGTTAGGAATGCTGGAGCAGTTGCCCAAGTGTTGGGAATTAGCCGAGTTAATTGGCAGCAATCAGTGCTGCAAGGCTTATTTTGAACAGTATTTGCTGTCTGAATCCTCAAAACCTCTGACGTTAGGCTTGGATGAGAGCGATCGCCTGTTTGAATCGCCGGAAATTGCCGACGACTTTTTTGGGTTATTGCGAGCTTTACACGAAGAAGCAAAACGGCGAGATATTTGGAAAAAATTGCGTTTGATTGTGGTGCATTCTACGGAAGTATATATCCCGCTGGATGTGAATAAATCGCCGTTTAATGTGGGGTTGCCCATTGATTTGCCTGAGTTTAATTCGCAGCAAGTGCAAGACTTAGCAGCGCGACACGGAATCAATTGGAGTGCTACAGAAGTGGCAGAAATGATGGCGCTAGTGGGAGGACATCCCTACTTAGTGCGACTGGCTATGTATCGCATTGCCTGTCAAGATGTGACTTTAAATCAATTGCTGAAATCGGCGGCAACCGAGGCAGGAATTTACAGCGATCATTTGCGCCGACATTTGTGGAATTTAGAAAAATATCCAGAATTAATCGAGGCGATGAGAGAGGTTTCGAGTGTGTCAAAGCCAGTCCGATTAAGGCTAGAAGTGGCGTTTAAATTAAACAGTATGGGGTTGGTGAAACAGGAGGGCAATTATTGCAGTGCGAGATGCAATTTGTATGAAGAGTATTTTCGCGATCGCCTTGACTGCAAATAATCCCTATTTACCAGATCGCCAAATCCACACTAACTTCAAATTCTGGAAATGCCAGCGGCGAAACTCGATCGCCACGCCAAAACCTCAGCATTAAACTGTAACCGTTAACCGTTGGCTGGCGGTAAACTTCCAAGCAGTTTTCCTGTAAATTGACAATCCATACTTCCTGAATTCCTGATCGAGCGTAAATAGGAAGTTTCACGTCTCTGTCATAATCTACTGAAGTGTCAGCTACTTCTATTAACAGTAAAACTTCGGATGGGAGAGGATGGCCAGTTGAATAGTAATCGGCGCGAGGTTGCAGCAATACTAAATCGGGTTGCGGTTCCGTGCGATCGCTCAACAGCACGGGGTTCTGCACGTCGAAAATAACCAAATTTTCTGGAATTTGGCTGCACAGTCTGGCTAAGCGCCTCACAGACGAAGCGTGACGAGTTCCAATTGCGGCCATTTGAACAAGTTCTCCTTCTATCAATTCTACGCGATCGCCCTCTGAAAGAATACCAGCTTTACCCATCAGATGGTATTCTTCTACGGTGAAAAGTCTTTTGAGCAACTGCACTGCCATAACTTACCGTTCCTCTAATTATTTCTTCGATTATAGTCACACGCCCTATTAAATGCCAGTGATGTCTAAAGTCGATGAGAAGTCGATGAAAAGTCAGTCGAGTTCTCAAATAGCCTGGTGATTTAATAAAAATAGAGTAGAAGCAAGGCGCAGTAGGCGAGGTTTGCAAACCCCACCGCACTCAATGAACTGGGTGAAAACGACGCTAACAATAACTTGCTTGTTGTTCTTAACCTCGACTGTTCGATTAGGCGATATTAGACAAGCTACGCCTGCACTCGCTGTTTGACTCTAGAATCCCCCTGTTTTTACGCTGGGGAGTATGTCAATCACTTGAAAACTACTCTGCTAACACATTTGGACAACCACCATGCAGCTTAAAAAAAATCCTCAACTCGATGCACTCAACAAACAAGCAGTATCGAGAACAACCATGCAGCTTAAGACAAACCCTCAACTCGATGCACTTAACAAACAAGCGGCATCTTCAGAAAAAAACCTTCCCCCTGACAAAAAAAGTAAATCTTGGGTAGGAATCTTACTGAGGATCACTTTTATTTACTTTCCTCTGGGCAGCATAATAGTTGGTGGGCTCGCCCTCCCTTCTGTTGTCGGTTGTGGTGGCGCGAAGAAAGCGAAGCAATCAGAAGGTAAACAATATGTTAGCGCAATGAACAAAGGTCAACAAGCAATATACGTCGAGGAGGGCGCCTTTTCCAATTCCGTTAATGCTCTGCGCCTCGGCATTAAAACTCAGACAACCAACTATAACTATTCAACCATATCTACCAAAAATGCTGCGTTTAGTTATGGTGTAGCCCGCAGCAATAATCTTACTAGCTATGTCGGGGCTGTATTTTTAGTACCTGTTTCCAAAGCAGCTAACAAAGAGCTGACTACTGTATCCATTCTGTGTGCAGCAAATTCTCCTGGAAATACCCAACCGTCTGCTCCTATCCTTCATAAGGGTAATCCTGTCTGCGCTGCTGGTAGTAGCGACGTATTTAAGTAAATATCGACATTAATCAGAATCTCATGTTACCTGAAATTGTCAAAGGCTTCATCGTCTTAGCGGTCATCTTCATTCCCCTCGAAAGAATCTTTTCCTTGCACAAGCAAAAGATATTCCGTCTCGGATGGGCAACCGATGCCACATATTTTTTTACAGGTCACTTTATTGGCAGCTCCGGGGCTATTATTGTGACCGTAATTTTGTCGCTAATGACTAATTTACTAAACCCGGAATTGCAAAGCAAAGTAGCATCTAAACCTGTGTGGTTGCAGTTGGTAGAAGCAGTTATCGTTTCAGATATGGCATATTATATTGCTCACAGACTACTGCATGAAGTACCCTGGCTTTGGCAATTTCATGCAGTCCATCACAGCATTGAATACATGGATTGGTTAGCTGCAGTGCGGGTTCATCCCTGCGAGCAAATCTTTACTCAGATTTGCAAAATTATGCCTCTTTACTGGTTGGGATTTACTAAGGAGAGTTTGGTGGTTTATGCTCTTTATTCTGCGGCGCTCGCTTTTTTAATTCATTCTAATATTAAATTAAAATTTGGCATCCTAAAATGGTTCGTAGCGACCCCACAATTTCATCACTGGCATCACAGTAAAATTCCTGAAATCAACACCAAAAACTTTGCTGTTCAGTTGCCACTGTTAGATTTGCTATTTGGCACTATCTATATGCCAGCAAAAAAAATGCCTCATAAATATGGAATTTCTGATTCTATACCTGTTGGATATGTCGGACAAATATTCTTCCCATTTTCAAGGATGATGAAAAATGCTAGATGAAAATGCAAAACCAGGTATTAATCGCTATTCTCGCCTTTTGCGAGTAATTATGGGTTTTGGCTTGACGAGTGTTGCTTCTCTGAGTGCAGTTGCCCTATTTCATCACATGGATATCCTAACTTTTATCGCCAGTTTAAATACGAAACAAGTAACTGTCGATCAATTGCAGCAGGGTGAGTTGAAATCAGTGATTTTGATCGATGTGCGATCGCCCGAAGAATACGCGGAAGATCGCATCGGTGAAAGTCCCCTTGTTCCCATAATTGATATTGAGATGGGGTTCGGTGTCAACCAGATTCAATCCATTGTAAAAGCTAGGGTTAAATCCGAGCGGACTCAGCCAATAATTGTACTTTATTGTGCCAGAGGAGGGCGCTCGGTTAAAGCATACAAACAGTTAGAAAAAGTCGCTCGGTATTCCCAAGAATCTGGAGGAAATGAGACTAATAAGATTAAGGATATTAGCCTGAATGTTGTTGTCCTTTCAGGCGGTATCAAAGCGTGGCGGGAAGCAGTGCCGGCTGCAAAAGATGCCCAGATATTAGCCCCAATTACTTTGCACAGCTTCATAAAGTCTCCCTCAGTCACCCTGCTTTCGGAATGAATCGGGGCAGTTGTGACCAAATAGATTTCTGTCAAATCTCTATCAATAGAAAGGTGTATCCTGCTGACAGATTAGCTATCTTCAAGAAAAGTAGCCATTATCCTCAGCAATCTGCAACGGTTGGCTGTTTGGGCAGGCACCACAATAATTAGAGTTAGCATAACTTTATTCCATGCAAAACACCCTAGAGATACTTCCTTCTTCCGACTCGCCGAGTCTTCCCAAAAAGCAACCCGCACCCCCAAATTACGAAGCAGCCGATCGGCAATTTGTCAATTTGCTAGAAGTCGAGGATTTAGACAAGACGGTGGCGGCAAAACCGTTACTTGTCAGCGATTTTGAAAGCGCGATCGCCTATGCACTTCAAGCAGCTTATCAACAGGAACCGGGCGATGAGGCCGCTCACCGCTTCTTGCAGCGCGTACTTTACCGCATAAACCGCCTCAACTTGTTTTGGTACGACGATTTGCGCCGCTACAATAACGAACGATCGCACTATTTGCGTTCGGTGCGCGATCGCATTGAGGACCCTTGGCAGCAGTGGGAACTCGCCCAAATCGACGTTGCAGCGCTGCAAAAATTGCCGGATGTCAAGCAAGCCCTGCGCGATCGCGCGGCCGCCCATGTCGATCCTCCGCTAACTGAGCTCGATCGCTACCAGCGGGAAGAGATGACTGAAGAGGGATACAAACACCTGCTGGCGATCGCCTCCTTCGACGGTTTAGTGGAAGCCAGCCGCCTTTCTCGCATCCTCGGCGGTGCCGGCAACGAAATTCAGTGCACCCTGACGCGAGTGCTGATGGAAGAATACGGCGGCGGTCGCCTCCCCCGCAAGCACTCGACCTTTTTTGCTCAAATGCTGGCAGAATTCGGGATGAGTACGGAACCGGAAGCGTACTTCGATTTAGTGCCTTGGGAAGTGCTCGCAAGCATTAATCACAACTTTCTGCTGACGGAACGCAAGCGCCATTTTCTGCGCTACAACGGCGGACTCACTTATTTTGAGGTGGCGGGACCCGTCGCTTACCGCAATTATCTAGCCGCCGCCCAGCGTTTGGGCCTCTCGCAAGCTGCGATGGGTTATTGGGAACTGCACATCAAAGAAGATGAGCGTCACGGCCGCTGGATGTTGGATGAAGTGGCGATCCCGCTGGTTGACAGATACCCGCAGGAGGCTTGGGAGCTGGTGTTGGGGTACGATCAGGAGAAGTCGATCGGCGATCGGGCTGGGGCTGCTGTGGTGCGATCGATCCAAGCCACAGAACACAATTAACAGCTATATCGTAGGGTGGGTCAGAGACTGATGCACCCTAGATCTTGCACCGTTCTCAATAAGCTTTTGAGGAACAGGCAAGATGCCTGTTCCACAAAGAGTTTATTTCTTGTGGAACAGGCATCTTGCCTGTTGCTGACAATCTTGCCTGTTGCTGACAATGGTGCCACATCTCAGAGGCACCCTACCAGCGCTCTATTTTAAAATGCTGTCATTAACTGAATGAGCTCGATCGACAAATCTCTTTGCGACTTTTGGTGCTTCTTAAACAAAACTCCAGCCAACAGATAGATGTTTTCCGAATAAAAAGCCCTTCCCTGTTCTCTGAGAGTGGCGATCGCGCTTTTCACTTTGGGTTCCGAACTATAATAGCCAAAAGTTAAAGGTGCAATTTCAAAATTCGCAACCGAGTAGCCTCGATCCAAGGCATAATCTATCAAACCCACAGGATTAGAATAGCTAGAAACCATCAGCAAAACTTCATCGCAGCCCAAAGATAAAAGTTTCTTAGCAATTGTGGAACCATCACTCCCGCCGTGCAACAGCGGCTGGTAAATCTTATCATCCACCGCCGGCAAGTAAGGCGGATTTGAGATGACACAATCCGCCGACTCGTATAAAGGCGAATCAAAAAAAGAGCAATTGTTGACCGTGTATTTTTCGCTCAGTTGATATTCCTTAATTTGAGACTGAGCAATTTTCCAAGCTACATTATTTAGCTCAAATCCCTGTATTGTGCCATCAAAATCACTTCTCAGCAAAGACTTAATAACTGGACTTCCCTCTCCTGAACCAAACTCTACGATAAGTCGAGAATTGTCACTAGCATTTAACACTAAACTTTCCAAGCAGTGCGCGTAAAAATCCGATTCTTCCGGGCAGTGGAATACCTGTTTCAGAGGATGGGATGAAGTGAGCATAAATTCTGTAACAAAGTTGACTATTTTAAAAGTATCGAATAACTAATCTTCCAGCCATCTGTCGCAAGAGCTATTTTATCAACTTGTGCCATCTCTCTCTTCCTGTTTGATCTGGTGCGCTCGAATAACTATTACTGCCGACAGATTATCAAATTAACTAGATTAATCCGATTGACAGATTGCAATTATAGCGATTGCTGGTGAGATAGTACCTAAGCAAATAATTTTCAATTTTAATATTGTCAAACATGACATTTTTTAATTATTCAGTTCCGCCTCTGCGCCGCAAACAGATTAACATTGCCGTTCAGGATTTAGAAGGGCTTTGGCACGTTCAGTTTCCCATTGGCAAAGAGCGATTTTATTCAAAATTTTATACTTGTCTCGATCGAGCTTGCTTGCTGTGGAGCTTGCTGTTAATACCCATCTTCGGCACAGCACAATTTTTTTCTGTGAGTTGGATGCTGCAAGCTGGTTTGTGGTCAGCGCTCAGCCTCGTAGGTACAGCAGCAATGGTAATCATGACATACTCTTGGGTCAAAATAAAACGCCTGATTTGGGTGCTTTACGGTTGGGTAATACTAATGTTATTAGGATTGCTGCTGACCGATTTAGCAATTTTTTTCAAGTGGGGAAAAGTGTTGGCGAATCTCTGTCCCCTGTGGTTGGGAATGAGCGGAATAGGGTATATGGCGACTGGATTTGCAGTGCGCTCGCGCGCGCTTTTAGCAGCAAGTTTATTTCACCTGTTGGGGATTTTGATTGTGCCTTACACCGAGGGTTGGTCTTTCCTATTTACGGGAACCGTAATGGTATTTAGCTTGCTCGTTTTAGCCGAATTGCAATGGGATATGCACCAGCCGATTAACAAACTGCATTA
The DNA here is from genome assembly GCF_036701115.1 of Microcoleus sp. Pol1C5. Taxonomy (NCBI): domain Bacteria; kingdom Bacillati; phylum Cyanobacteriota; class Cyanophyceae; order Oscillatoriales; family Microcoleaceae; genus Microcoleus; species Microcoleus sp. Pol1C5. The sequence continues at coordinate 54,069 of NZ_JAUBQE010000030.1, forward strand.
ACTTCTGTACCACCGCGATTCCAACAGGTATCAAGGTAAAGCATTAACCACAAGTGATGAGTACATTGCTAATGACTGATGATATCATGCCCGCTAGAATAACGTCACTGCAATTGGTTGATAGTGAGGATTCTTCGTTCTCATCAAAATTTGAGGAATGAAGGCCTCACTAAACAACGGATAGGGGTTATGTTAGCGGACACGATATTACTGATGGCTGATAACTAATTGCCACCAGACTGTACAGATTTGCGGGTTTGGTTAGTATCGTCGCCCTTGTGATGCCACGTGCCACCTTCGCCTTGAACGTATTCAGATTTTACGCTGTTCCAAGCAACGCTAGTAGCACCATCGGCGCTCATTCCATCTTCACTAGCGCTCTTAAAAGCCGCCTGAAAAATTTGTTTCGCCCCTTGGGGGAGTTCTTGTGCTTCTGAAGGTAAGGTATCAAATTGTTGTTCTGGCATAATGACCTCTAATTATTAAACATAAATTCAATCTTATATACTAGAAGCCACTACTTTCCTCTCTCTAAAAGCAAGTTTTAGAGCGCAGTTTTTTCATTCTGAGGACAGATGTAATATTAAATTTATTCTGATCCTAGAAGGCAATGGGCTTGGCGTTGCTGGTTGGGCAGGATTTGGGTAATTTACTTGCTCAAACAGCGATTAATCTGATTTCGGCTTTTTAACTTGCGAACTTAGAAAATACGTCAGCGCAGCGATTATTAAAGCGATACTCCCTCCCAGGGGCAGGATGTTGGTTCCGCCGTTCCACCTAACTACCTCTGAGAGAAACAATACACTCAACACGACTACAATCACGCTGGTGAGTTTGGTTTTCAGGTCGTCGATGGTGTGAATCTCCAGCCAGTGTGGTACTTTGATGCGCTCGTCAATAAACAGCTCGTAAAGTCCGAGTGCAGTAATGTAAAATACTGTGGCGAGGAGAAACAAATCTACAACTTCGATGCAAGACAGAATCAGTTGTTTCGAGTTTTCGCTGGAAACCGATACTGTAGCTGTGTGGCCGATGGTAATGATGGTTTCCAAGACCCCGTAGATCAAAAGCGTCACAGACGCTGCAAAAGAACCTAATACAGCGATTAACATTAGATAGCGACTTCTGGCAAGAATTCGATGCAGCATATTTGATCTTCCCTTGGAAAATGTGTTAGATAACAAGCGCTCTCTGGCATACCTTTGGCTTTACTATATCAGAGTTTGCCCGATCGCACTTACAAGCAATTCTGCCGAGTGTAGCCGCTGGTTAATTTCATGTCCCGCGACCACAACTCGTATAGCCCTCAGTTCGCCTTCGTGTTTGAGACAACTCCAATCCCAGTCAGAAGCCTTGGTGTTGCGGGGTAGCAGGCGCTTTTGAGACTTGGAGCGGTCGCTCGCGCGTTTTGAGATAATTTAGTTTCCTGGGAAAGTTTGAGCGGTATTCTGCCAGTGCCCAAATTGTCAGCCGCAAGTTAAGAAAAAATAGCGCTCAAAAAAAATTTAAACTAACTCATCTGGCGGAGTGCTAAACCAAAATTGACGGTGAGAAAATCAACAATTTCTGCCTCAAAGCACCTGCATCCGGGGAAAATTCATAGGAAGAAGCGGGCCCTTGTCTGAGAAAGCCGGTTAATTCGTAATATCTCTCGTTACTCCACCCAAAATTTTTTATATCAACCTGGTTTCTATCCCCCGCACACAAAATTTGATTAAGCTAGTCTGTCGCTCAATCAAATTTCATCCACCACCTGAAATAAAAAGCCATTTTGTCAAATATTCCTAAAGATGAATGGCGAACTTGAAGCATACGTAATAGCTTATAAACTGTTGACGCGGCGGTGTAATTAATCAGGGAAAAATCATCAAGGAAACGGGACTAAATTTGCTCCCTTACCTTCATTATTCCGCAGCGAAGGTTAGAAAATTTGCACGTTACGCTGTCAATTTGACCCTGCATTTTTGGCATCACAAGCGATCGCAAGACTATACGTAAAAGCAAGCATTACCATGAAATCTTCTAAATTGTTGAAAGCTGTTTTAGCAAGCGCTTGTACTTTAGGTTTAGCAACGGTTTCCTTCGCAGTGCCTGCTTCTGCCCAGTCGGGCGGTGCTGGAGGCGGTGCTGGAGGCGGTGCAGGCGGCGGTGCAGGCGGTAGCGTCGGCAGTGGCACAAGCGGTACGACTGGTACGGGTACAAGCGGTACAACTGGTACGGGTACAAGCGGTACAACTGGTACGGGTACAAGCGGTACAACCGGTACAAGTGGTACCACTGGTACGGGTACAAGCGGTACAACCGGTACGACTGGTACGGGTACAAGCGGTACAAGTGGTACGACTGGTACGGGTACAACCGGTACAACCGGTACAACCGATACCACTGGTACGGGTACAAGCGGTACAAGCGGTACAACCGATACCACTGGCACGGGTACAACGGGTACAAGCGGTACAACGGGTACAACGGGTACAAGCGGTACAAGCGGTACAACGGGTACAAGCGGTACAACGGGTACAAGCGGTACAACCGATACGACTGGCACGGGTACAACCGGTACAACCGGTACAAGCGGTACAACGGGTACAAGCGGTACAACGGGTACGACTGGTACGGGTACAAGCGGTACAACGGGTACGACTGGTACGGGTACAAGCGGTACAACCGATACGACTGGTACGACTGGCACGGGTACAACGGGTACAAGCGGTACGACTGGCACGACGGGTACAAGCGGTACAACCGATACGAGTGGTACGGGTACAACGGGTACAAGCGGTACGACTGGCACGACGGGTACAACCGGTACAACCGGTACGAGTGGCACCGGCACAACGGGTACAACCGGTACGACTGGCACCAGCACAACGGGTACAACCGGTACCACACCGACTTCGGCTGATACTAATTCAGGAGTTTTGAGTGCTCGGCGCGATAGCCCCAACAATTTCGGCTGGCTGGGTGCCCTGGGTGCGTTTGGTTTGATCAACTTGTTTAGGAAAGGCAATACACCCTCCCATCGGTAATTTCGGGCGATGCCCTACGGGATAGCTTCGCTTCACGTACTTTTGAAAACAACTTAGAGGCTTAGAAAATCATGACTTCACTCAATCGCAAAAGTTTGTTCAAAAAATTGGTAACAGTTGCCGGAATTGCCGGCGTTAGTTCCTTGATAGCTGTGCCGGGATTCGCAGAATTAAACCGCCAGACTCACGGCTTCAACCAGTCGGGCGATCGAGTTTTTGAGCTTGCTGATAGCGAATTAAACGATCCTAATTCTCCGGGACCTTCTGTTACAGATCCTAACAACAACAATCCTGGCGGTTCTCCCAACACTCCAAATACCCCCACCAACAACACTCCCGGCCGTTCTCCCAACACTCCAACTACCCCCAGCAACAACACTCCCGGCCGTTCTCCAAATAGCCCCATCAACAACACTCCCGGCCGTTCTCCCAACACTCCAACAGGTGGCCAAACTTCGCCTAATTCTCTCAGCAGCCAAGACAGAAACTTTGTCATGCAAGCAGGTCAACTTGGTATGCTCGAAGTGGAACTCGGCAGATTGGCAGTGCAGCGCGGTTCTAGTGCTGGTGTGAAACAATACGGGCAAGAAATGGTTGAGGAACACACCCAGGCTAATCAAGAACTGATGCAGGTAGCAATGCAAAAAGGCGTAAAACTGCCAACCGAAATGAGCAGCCAGAACACAGCTTTGATGGATCGACTTTCGGGACTCTCCGGTACAAGTTTTGATGCTGCTTACAAGCAGGCTATGATCGAGAGCCACAATCAGGCTATTTCTCTGTTTCAGGCTCAATCTCAACAGGGACAAGATGCCGACTTGAAGGCTTGGGCCACCCAGAAGTTGCCGAACCTTCAGGCGCACTTGCAAATGGTTAACCAAATGTTGGCAGATACCAGCCAGCCCAAATAGGAGGTAGAGGAGGTAGAGTGCGATCGGCTTTTAGGCGATCGCACTCTACCTTTGCCGATCGGAGACTTAGCCTAAATTAATCATTTTTTTACAGACAGGCGTTCGAGCGCCCGATCGCGGAAACGAGCAAGTGCGATCGGGCGATTTATTCAAACAACACAAAATTAATTAGTCCTCAGTTTCCACAAAAACACTCACAGCCGCCACAGCGATTAGCATTTCGTCATTTTTATCATTCAGAGAGGCGATCGCCCTTCCTGGCACAATCATGCCTCCTTGCTCCACAATCAGAGTTTTGCTGCCAAAAGGCAGCACCGCCAACACCTCCTGTTCCCGCACTTGTTCCGGGTAAGGAACAGCCACCTTTACCTCAACAATCATCTGATTCGGGTCAGTCAAACCCGCCACTTCCCAGACGCCTAGGAGAGCATTATGGGCGATCGCATTCCGTACAGCCCTTGCACAGGCTACAGTCGGTTCCTGCCCGTGCTGGTCTATCCCCATCCCCATTTCGATGATGAAACATTTACGTGCCATAGTTGCCCCTTGGTGGATTTTTGTTTGTAGTCTATCGCACTCTTTCCCCAAACAATTATCAACCTAATAGACGGCTTTTGATATTATTTTATCAATCGCTCTAACAGCAAAAGAATAATACCAGTCTAAAAAAAATCCAACTGTAAGCAAGCTTCAAACCCTTATCAAATCAGCCATTCTCAATCTCAAATCTCAAATGGTATAACTTATGGTAATATAACCAAATTCAGCTTTCCTAGCGGACTGCCAAACTCATCGCCAGCTTGAATCATGGATAGTTTTCTACCAATTGCCTACTTTCAAAACCAATTTCTCCCCTTTACCGACGCCAAAATTTCCATAGCCACCCACGCACTGCACTACGGAACCGGAGTCTTAGGCGGGTTGCGGGGAATTCCCGACCCCCAAAATGCCGATCGAATATTGCTATTTAGATTAGACCGCCACTGTCAAAGATTAAGTCAAAGTGCCAGCTTCCTTCACTGCGATTTACCCGCCAGCAAAATCCAACAAATAATCATTGATTTTGTCCAGAAAAACCAACCAACAAAATCATTTTATATCCGCCCTTTTATCTACACATCAAGTTTAGGAATTGCCCCGCGACTGCATAACGTAGAAACCGACTTTTTTGTCTACGGATTAGAACTATCAGACTATTTGCCCAAAGAAGGAGTCAACTGTAGAATTAGCTCTTGGTACCGCCAAGAAGACCGCAGCTTGCCCTTAAGAGGTAAAATTAGCGGCGCCTACATTACCTCAGCTTTAGCCAAAACAGAAGCAGTAGAATCCGGCTTCGACGAAGCTATTATGATGAATACTCAGGGAAAAGTCAGCGAAGCTTCAGGAATGAACATATTTGTCGCCAGAAACGGTAAATTAGTTACTCCAGGTTTCGAGCAAGATATTCTCGAAGGAATTACCAGAGACAGCGTTATAACTATTGCTAGAGACTTAGGAATTGAAATCACAGAAAGACCAGTTGATAAATCAGAATTGTTGATTGCAGACGAGATTTTCCTCTGCGGAACCGCAGCAAAAATTACCCCAATTAAGCGAGTGGAAAACTATCACTTGCCCAAAAATCGACCCATCACCGAAAAGATTTTGGACAAACTGACGGAGATTATCGAAAATCGCGACAGCAATTATAAAGAATGGGTATTTCCGATTAATCTTAATTAACCGAAAATACCTGTGTTCGTAGAAGCGAATTTACTCAGATTGTAGGGTGTGCAGTGCGCACCTTACCCCATAGATAGTGCAAAAATACTCGTTTGTATCATTCGGCTGTAACTGAAATGTTGCACCATTTTCAATAAGCCTTTTATGGGAGGACAGGATGCCCACCCCACAACAAATTCACTTTTTGTGGAACAGGCCGGAAAGCCTGTTATTGAGAATGGCGAAGATGTAAGATGTAACCGGATTTGATATTACTTACCCGCACAAAACAGCCGCGTGATGCCGAATGTGCTCCTCCATAAAACTCGCTATAAAATAATAGCTATGATCGTAACCTTCCTGCATCCTTAAAGTTAGTGGCTGTCCCGCTTTTGCACAAGCCTCGGCGAACACTTCCGGCAACAACTGCCCGTCAGCCAGATACGAATCAGCAGTGCCGCAGTCAATCAGAATCGGACGGTTGTATTGCGCCTCAAGCACCAACTCGCTAGCATCCCAAGCTTTCCACATCTCTTTGTCGCCACCGAGGTAGTGTCCGAATATTTTTTGCCCCCAAGGGCAGCGCATTGGCGCGGAAATAGGCGCAAAAGCGGAAACTGAAAGATAGCGATAGCCATTTTTTAAAGCGCAAATTAAAGCCCCGTGTCCGCCCATCGAATGACCGAAAATTCCCTGTTTTTCCGGTATCGCTGGAAAATTTTCGGCGATTAAATTGGGCAATTCATCTACCACATAACTGTACATCCGATAGTGAGCATTCCAAGGTGCGGCTGTCGCATCAACATAAAAACCCGCACCACTTCCTAAATCCCAATCGTCATCTTCGCCGGGGATGCCAGTATTGCGCGGGCTAGTGTCGGGCGCAACCAGCATTAACCCGTATTTTGCCGCAAATTGTTGCGCCCCCGCTTTTGCCATAAAGTTTTCTTCCGTGGAGGTTAAGCCTGATAGAAAATACAAAACTGGTACGCGGTGAGATAAAGCTTGTGGTGGCTGGTAAACAGCGAATTTCATCTCGCTGTTGCAAGCAGAGGATTGATGGGTGTAAAAGCCGAGTTGGCCACCGAAACTTTTCTGTTCTTTGTGCAGTTTTAGGGATTCTGATATCATATTAATTCTATTTCATTTGTGAATGAGATTTTTTTATTAACCGCAGAGGGCGCAGAGGAAGAGAGAAGAGAGAAGTTATTTAAGGTGCAGCCGTGCACGTTACCGCTATAACTAGCACCTAAAACTACTTTTTCCCTAAGTCCTACTTTCCTCCTTCCTTCAACAACTCAAAATGTCAACACTGTGCGAATTACTTCGCCTTTGTGCATTAAATCAAAGGCTTCATTGATCTTCTCGATCGGCATTACCTGAGTTACCAGACTGTCAATATCAATTTTACCGTCCATGTACCAATCAACAATCTTAGGAACATCAGTTCTGCCTTTCGCCCCGCCAAAAGCCGTCCCTTTCCAAACCCTACCAGTTACTAGCTGAAACGGGCGGGTACTAATTTCTTGACCTGCTGCTGCTACCCCGACAATTACGCTCACGCCCCAACCTTTGTGGCAGCATTCTAAAGCTTGGCGCATCACATTAATGTTGCCGATACATTCAAAACTGTAATCAGCTCCGCCTTTGGTTAAATCTACTAAATAAGGCACTAAATCGCCTTCCACTTCGCGGGGATTGACAAAGTGAGTCATGCCGAATTTTTCCGCCATCTCTCGTTTGTCGGGATTCAAGTCTACGCCAACAATCATGTTAGCTCCCACCAGACGAGCTGCTTGAATTACATTCAAACCCACGCCGCCCAAACCGAAAACTACCACATTAGAACCAGGCTCTACTTTCGCAGTATTAATGACAGCGCCGATGCCAGTTGTTACGCCGCAGCCGATCAAACAGACTTTATCAAAAGGAGCATCTTCGCGAATTTTTGCTACTGCAATTTCCGGCAATACTGTATAATTAGCGAACGTAGAAGTTCCCATGTAATGGTAAAGTTTTTGCCCGTCTATGGAAAACCTGCTCGTGCCGTCGGGCATCACTCCCTGGCCTTGAGTCACGCGAATTGCTTGACAGAGATTTGTTTTGCGGCTCAAACAATATTCGCAGTTGCGACATTCAGGAATGTAGAGAGGAATTACCCGATCGCCCACTTTGACACTCGTGACTCCCGGCCCAACTTCTGCGACAATCCCGGCTCCCTCGTGGCCTAAAATAGCCGGAAACAAACCTTCAGGATCGGCACCGGAAAGAGTGTAAGCATCAGTGTGACAAACACCCGTGGCTTTAATTTCCACCAGCACCTCTCCAGCCTGCGGTCCCTCCAGATCCACCGTTTCAATGCTCAAAGGTTGGCCGGCACTGCGAGCAACTGCTGCTTTTACTTTCATGCTTTCTCCCTGCGATCTATTTGTCAATTCACCAGTCAATATGTATTGTATTACTTAATGTCAAACTTGGAGCAAATCTATGACAAAATTAATTGTAATTACCGGAGTTAGTCGCGGTCTAGGTCTTGCCATGACCGAAAAGTTTATTGAATTGGGACATACAGTTGTGGGATGCGCCCGTTCTTCGGAAGCGGTGGAAAAACTCCAACAAAAATATAGTGCGCCACACCATTTTACTTGTTTGGATGTCACCAAAGACGATCGAGTTAAAGCTTGGGTAACAGAAATACTGGCCAAAAAACAGCCGCCAGATTTGCTAATTAATAATGCAGGTGTAGCTAATCATCTCGCCCCTCTTTGGAAGGTCAGTGACGAAGAATTTTCCCAGGTAATTGATGTTAATATTAAAGGTACAGCTAATGTAATTCGTCACTTTGTCCCGGCAATGATTGCTAGAAAAAGCGGCATAATTGTCAACTTTAGTTCTGGTTGGGGAAGGTCAACTTCGCCGGAAGTCGCGCCCTATTGCGCTTCCAAGTGGGCAATAGAAGGACTTACGCGATCGCTCGCTCAAGAATTGCCCGCAGGTATGGCAGCAGTTCCTTTGAATCCGGGGATAATTCACACGGATATGCTGGACATTTGTTTTGGCGAAGATGCAGCAAGTTACACATCAGCAAAAGCCTGGGTGCAAAAAGCAGTTCCTTTTTTACTCAAGTTAAAACCTTCCGATAACGGAATGCCGCTGACTGTTCCTGCATAATACAGCAACCCTTGCAGGATTTACGCACATCTCTGTTTTCTTTTCCTCTGCGCTCTCTGGGTTTTCTGCGGTTCATTAAAAAGTTCAAAAATGAAATAAAATTGCTATATTCCCCACTCAAAACTCTTTCCCCAAATAGCCACTGTGAACTCGCCTGTCAACTTACCGTTAACCCCGCCCTCGCAAACCGAAACCCGCAAAGCAGATCACCTGCGGATTTGCCTTGAAGAAGACGTACAATTTCGCGAAACTACCAGCGGCCTCGAACGCTACCGTTTTGAACACTGCTGTTTGCCAGAACTCGATCGCACTGAAATTGATTTAACCTCCACATTTCTCGGCAAAAAAATAGCCGTTCCCCTGCTCATTTCCTCGATGACCGGTGGCACAGAATTAGCCCAGACAATCAATTATCGCCTCGCCGATGTCGCTCAAGAATACAAACTAGCAATGGGAGTCGGTTCCCAGCGAATTGTTGTAGAAAATCCTCAACTAGCTCCTACATTTGCCGTCCGTCGCCGCGCTCCAGATATTCTGCTATTTGCCAACATCGGAGCCGTTCAATTAAACTATAATTACGGTTTGGAAGAGTGCCAAAAAATTGTTGATATTCTCGAAGCAGATGCTCTAATTTTGCACCTGAATCCGCTGCAAGAGTGCGTTCAAACAGAAGGCGATACTAACTTTAAAGGACTACTAGATAAAATTGCCAAATTATGCGATAAATTACCAGTACCAGTTATTGCGAAAGAAGTCGGCAACGGTATTTCAGGAAAAATGGCAAAGAAATTGCTCGCTGCGGGGGTAGGTGCGATCGACATTGCCGGGGCCGGAGGCACTTCTTGGGCGAAAATAGAAGGAGAGCGAGCTAAAGATGGCAAGCAGCACAGGTTGGGCGCAACCTTTGCCGACTGGGGAATACCGACAGCCGAGTGCATTGTCAGCACCCGCGCCGTAGCGCCGGATGTTCCTCTGATTGCCTCTGGAGGATTGCAGAATGGGTTGGATGCAGCGAAGGCGATCGCTCTTGGCGCGGATATTGCGGGACTGGCGCGGCCATTTCTGCAAGCTGCAGCGGAATCGGAATCAGCCGCAGCCCTTCTAGCTGAGGTGTTAATTGCAGAAATCGCTACCGTGATGTTCTGTACGGGCTGCGCTAGCTTGGATGAGTTAAAACATTCTGGGGTTTTGGAAAGGTTAAGATAAAAGTGAGTCAGCAGTCAGTTGACAGTTGAGAGTTGACAGCTTGTCAGCCAGCGACTTGTCCGAAGAGCGTAGCAGAAGCAAGTCGAAGGGTTGTCAGTTGTCATAAGAGCTTTTGCCTGAATCTTTGATTAATAGGTCAACCGCAGATGCTAGGCAGATAAACACAGATAAACGCATATAATTTCAAGACAATTTATTGTCTGAACTTTATTGATTAAGGGCAACTGTCAACTGTCAACTGAAAACTGAAAACTGAAAACTGTCAACTGTTAACTGACTAATTATCTAAATGAAAGATTTCCTAAAATATACCTGTGCAAGTTTACTGGGAACCTTCCTAGGACTGTTGCTGCTGGGCAGCATCGGATTGGGAGGACTGGTACTGCTAATTGCTCTGGCCGCATCGTCGTCTAAGGATTCGGGCCCGCAAGTTAAAGATAAGTCGGTATTGGTATTAGACCTTTCGTTAAATATTACCGACAGCAAACCGAGCCGTAGCACTGGCGCGGCGATTGAAGAAGTCCTTTCGGAAGATTCCGGGGATACAGTGACGCTGCGGACTGTTTTAGACACGATCGAATATGCAAAAAAAGACCCCAAAATCGTTGGCATTTATCTCGAAGGCAGCTCGGATTCGAGCAGCAGCGGGTTTGCCAACCTCAAAGAAGTTCGAGGAGCCTTGCAGCGTTTCCGAGATGCCAAAAAGCCCATTTTTGCTTACCAGATGGACTGGAATGAGCGAGATTATTACCTCGGTTCCGTTGCTAATACAATAGCAATCAATCCTTACGGCGCTTTGGAACTCAACGGTTTTAGCAGTCAGGCAATGTTTTTCACCGGTGCTTTGGAGAAATACGGCGTGGGAGTGCAAGTGACTCGCGTCGGCAAATACAAGTCAGCCGTTGAGCCGTTTTTGCTCACCAAAATGAGTCCTGAAAATCGCCAGCAAACTCAAAAGTTGCTCGGAGATATGTGGGGAGAATACCTGAAAACTGTCGCCCCGATCCGTAAAGTGACTGTTCCGCAACTGCAAGCGCTTGCAGATAAGGGCGGAACTTTGATGGCTGACGAAGCTCTAAAAAGCAAGTTAGTTGATAAAGTTGTTTACTTTGACGAAATATCGACTGAACTTAAAAAGCTCACAGGAACCGATGGCGAAAACAAATCTTTCAAGCAAATTAGTTTGAAAAACTACGCCAGAGTCGCTGAAGACAAAAACTCAACTCGCGCTGACAAGAAAAACCAAATTGCTATACTTTACGCCGAGGGAGAGATTGTAGACGGCGAAGGGGGCCCGACTCAAGTAGGAGGCGATCGCATCGCTAAAGAAATGCGGAAAATCCGAGAAGATGACGACGTAAAAGCAGTGGTTTTGCGCGTCAACAGTCCCGGAGGTAGCGCCACGGCGGCCGAAGTCATTGGACGCGAAGTTATGCTGACGGGAAAAAAGAAACCAGTTATCGTTTCGATGGGCAATTTAGCAGCATCCGGCGGCTATTGGATTTCGATGGGTTCCAGCCGCATTTTTGCCGAACCCAATACGATTACCGGTTCGATCGGCGTTTTTGGAATGTTGCTCAACGTCGAAAAGTTGGCTGCTAACAACGGCCTAACTTGGGACGTGGTGAAAACCGGCCGCTTTGCGGATACTAACACGGTTTCCCGCCCGAAAAATCCTCAAGAATTGGCGAATATTCAGAGGATAGTCGATCGCATTTACGATCGATTTATTACTAAAGTCGCCAACTCCCGCAAACTGCCGAAAAACAAGGTACAAGAAATTGCTCAAGGCAGGGTGTGGTCTGGTACGGCCGCGAAACAGTTGGGTTTAGTCGATGAAATTGGTGGCCTTGAAGATGCTGTCAGAGAGGCGGCGAAGCAAGCTAAACTCGGCGACGATTGGAAGTTGGAAGAATATCCAAAACGCCGCACTTTGGAGGAACGAATTTTGGAAAAAATTTCCGGCGTTCACGTTTTGAAACCAGCCGCCAAACTCGACCCGCTAACGGCCGAATTTAAGAAAATGCAAGATGAATTGGCTGTGATCGAGTCGATGAACGACCCGCAGGGGATTTATGTTCGCTTGCCTTTCAATTTGCGGATTGATTAATTAATATCAAGTCCGGGATTTTTACCCCTTTATTCTTCAGTCCCCCTCTGTTCCGACGAAAGTTTGGCTCTTGAACCGTTGCAAGCGCTGAGTCTGATAGGGGTTTTTAACCCGGATTTGGTAAAAGTAGGCTGACGCATCCTACCAACAACTGAAAAACCCGGTTTCTTGAAGAAACCGGGTTTATGAATACCCTAAAAGTCTATCGACTGGGAATTGGCAATATTTGTTATGCAGCACGCTGAGTTAACAATCCCCAGATGAAAAGTAGAACGATCGCACCTACAACTGCAAAAGCTATGCTGGGTAGAGTCAATGCTCCGAAGGATGCTCCCCCGCTCGTCCCCAGTAAGACTTGACCTAGATAACCTCCCACTAGGGCGCCCAAAATTCCTAAACCTGTTGTTGCCAGAAAACCACCGCCTTGAGTTCCCGGATAAATGGCTTTGGCGATCGCACCGGCAATCAGTCCTAAAACGATCCAAGCAATAATTCCCATTTCTTTTTCTCCTGAATACTTAAACTTTTCTCGTCCCTTGTCTTATGTTCTTAGAATAACAACCGCTATCGAGCCTTTACCTCTACCGTAGGGAGGAACCGAAAGTAGTAGGATTTCTCATCAATCGTCCTAGTTTGAGGCTTTTTAATATCTCAAAAGAGTTAACCCACTTTTTCTAGGGAACAAAAGCACTTATGCTCAAAGCAAAAGGGAAATAGGAGAATTTTTTCTGGAACTGTTTGTGTTTTACTGGTAAAAAAATTACAATAATTTTGTGAAACGAGGAAAGTTTGCGCCCGATGGATCTGACTCTGTGCATGATTGTGAAGAATGAAGAGGCAACACTGTCGCGGACTTTGGACAGCGTTAAGGGTGTTGTTGACGAAATGGTGGTAGTGGATACTGGATCGGGCGATCGCACCCGTGAAATTGCCCGAGAATGCGGGGCGAGGGTTTATGAGTTTGAATGGTGCGACGACTTCGCAGCGGCGCGCAATGAGTGTCTGAAGCACGCCCAGGGCGACTGGATTTTGGTGTTGGATGCCGATGAGGTTTTGGTACCGGAGGTTGTACCCCAAATAAAGCAGGCAATTGCGAGCGATCGGCTGCTGCTAATCAATCTCATCCGCCAAGAAATCGGTGCCTCTCAATCTCCCTATTCCCTAGTGTCGCGCTTGTTTCGCAATCGCCTCGATATCCGCTTTTCTCGCCCTTACCACGCAATGGTAGACGACAGCGTGGCTGAGATTTTGCAGAGGGAACCACAATGGAAAATAGCTTCTCTCCCCGATGTGGCGATTTGGCACTCTGGTTATCAAAAAGATGCGATCGCAGCAAAAAGTAAATTCCAAAAAGCTCAAGCAGCAATGGAACGCTATATCGCTTATTATCCAAACGATGCTTATGCTTGTAGCAAATTAGGTGCGCTGTATGTAGAAACCGGGCAAATCGGGCGGGGAATTAATTTATTAACCAAAGGCTTGACTGCCGAGGTCATAGATGATTCTATTCTTTACGAACTAAACTATCATTTGGGAATTGCGTATCGCCAGCAGCAGCAGTTTGCCAAAGCAAAAGAACACTATCAAGCCGCAATTAATACCAATGTGTTCCCGCCCCTCAAGTTGGGTGCTTACAATAATTTGGGCAATTTGCTCAAAGAGGAAGGAGATTTGAAATCTGCTGAAAAAGCTTACAAAGCAGCTTTAAAAATTGACCCCAATTTTGCAGCAGGTCACTACAATTTAGGGCTGACGCTGAAGGCAGCCGGAAATTTAGCACATGCGATCGCCTATTACCGACAAGCGATAAAAATCGATCCAGAACACGCGGAAGCTCATCAAAACTTGGCAGTAGCGCTGCTGAAAATTGGCAAAATGCCAGAGAGTTTAGCAGAATTCAAAAGAGCGATCGCCCTTCACGAACAGCGCCGCCCATTTGAAGCAGAACGCCTGCGCCGGGGACTGCAAGAAATGGGTTTAATGTAACTGAAATTATGGCTTGTATGGGCGGGCAGGATGCCCACCCCACAATCAAATTCTCGTGGAACAGGCCGAAAGCCTGTTCATTAAAAATATTCCAAGATATGAGATACAACCAGTAAAATCAAGCAATTATCTCCACTTTGCCGCTATCCAAATCGTAGCGACCCCCAACAACTTTAAGCTTGCCCGCTTTGACTGCTTCAGCTAAAATAGGCGACGAGGATTGTAACTGATTTACATTGATTTTCACATTAGCTCTGACTGCGTTATCCCACGCATCGCCTGTTTGACCTTTGGTCGAATCAACTGCTGGTTTAATCGCCGCCACCAAAGTGCTAATGTGACCAGGCACAGCTTTGCCATCTAAAGCTGCTTTAACAGCACCGCAGCGTTCGTGACCCAGAATTACTAATAGTGGCACGCCCAATTCTAAGGCCGCATATTCTATATTTCCGAGAACCACATCGTCGAGAAAATTGCCAGCTACTCGGATATCAAATAAATCCCCCAATCCTTGGTCGAAAATAATTTCGGGAGCAACGCGGGAATCAGAACAAGCCAGGATGGTTGCAAACGGATGTTGACCCTGTGCTACTTCTACAATCCGCGATCGAGCTTGGTCGGGAAATGTCCGTTTTTGCTCAATGTAGCGTTGATTACCCTCCATCAATTTCTTGAGAGCAGTGTTAGGAGTAATGTCAGTAGGAGTAATGTCAGAGATTGCCTCTGCCTTTGCTGCTTCGGCTTGTAAAAACGCTGGTGCAATGCTGGCCGCCAGCATCCCTGCACCAGCCCTCAGCATTAAATTCCGTCGCGAAATCATACCTGTTCTTTCGCTTTTAGTCATTGCTTGCAACTCGGTTCAATTGTTTGTATTTGTTAGCATAATATATACCACAAGCTCAGTCCGACTTCTTTGATTTTTCTTTACAAGCTGCTGCCGCACAATGTAAACTTCAAAAAAGTATCCCATTTTTATTTCATTCATATTTTATTTAGTAGAGTCAACGGCAGTCATCCTTCTGCGGACAGGGATGCTAGAATGTATCTAAAACGACTATTTTTTATCAATGGCTCGAAATGTCATACGTCGCCAGCATTCATATCTATCCGGTCAAGTCCCTTGACGGCATAGCAGTCAGTCAAGCAACTATTCTAGCCAGCGGAGCTCTAGAAGGCGATCGCTCTTTTGCAATCTGCGATGCAGCAGGAGAATTGGTTAACACTAAGCACAACAGCGGAGTCTGTTTTCTACGCTTATCCTTTGACATTAAAAAGAGAATTGCCGGCCTGAAAATTCAAGGCACCGAACAAGAAATATTTTTTCATGTAGATAGAGAACGCTTGGGAATAGAATCTTGGTTGAGCAATTACTTCGGTTTCTCCGTCAAGTTAATTGAAAACTTGCTGACTGGTTTTCCCGACAATCTTGCTGCACCAGGGCCAACCATTATCAGTACCGAAACAATTGCCGAAGTTGCATCTTGGTTTCCGAGAGTTTGCGTTAACGAGATGCGCCATCGCTTGCGAGCTAATATTGAAATAGGAGATGTCCCGGCTTTTTGGGAAGACCAACTTTTCTCACAATCTGATGAAATTGTTAGGTTTAAAATAGGAACAGTAATATTTGAAGCTATTAATCCCGGTCAGCCATGTATCCTATCTACGCGAAACTATGGGGAGAAAGCAGGCGATCTTAATTTAAAAAATATACTAACAGCCAAGCAGAAGGAAATCATGCCTGACTTGGTAAAAAAAGGGCATTTAAATCACTTTAGTCGGCTGATAGTTAACACGCGACTCGCACCTCAAGCAGCAGAAAAAATATTACACATAGGAGACGAAGTTCAAATTATTACCGTCACCAACTCTCTATTGAATACCATTTCTGATTAGTTGTAGGTTACGAGTCTGATCAAGCCGGCGGCAACTCCAAAGAAAGTTGACCCAAAACACCAGTTCTAAAATCGTTTAACATCTGTCGCGCCGTTCGTTCGACATCTCCTTTATACTTGTCTTTTGCGACCTCGTGCAAATAATCTTCACCATTACTAGATGCTGGATCTAATTTATACCTGGATTTGAAACCAGATAGTGATACCAACGTGTCATCAGTCGCCTCCAGCCCTTGCAGCAAATCTACCATCGCTGCTGCTACTACCTGATTGTCGTAAGCTGCTTCGCCAATATCTTCGCAAATAGCTAATTTTATGGCATTTTCTTGATTGTTAATTCGGGTTGGGATCACTCCAGGCGCGTCTAATAATTCTATTTCGTCGGAAATGCGAATCCATCGGAGCGATTTAGTTACTCCAGCTCTGCGGGCACTGTCTACCACTCTCCGCCCTAACAGCCGATTAATTAAAGCAGATTTTCCCACATTGGGAAATCCCATCACCACTGCACGGACTGGACGGGGCAGCATACCTCGATCGAACCTTCTTTTATTTAGCTGCACCCCAGCATCCTGCACGGCATCCGCCACAGCGTCTACTCCTTGACCGTGCTCGGCATTAGTAAAATACGCAGTTTCTCCCTGGGCCTCAAACCATGTTTCCCACGCCTCGCGCGATCGAGGCGTAATCATATCCATGCGGTTGATGACTAAGACTCGCGGCTTGCCGCCCACCCAGCTCGGCATTTGGGGGTGATAAGTAGCCAATGGAATGCGGGCATCTCGGACTTCGAGTACCACATCTACCCGCTTTAGCTGTTCTTTTAATGCCCGTTCAGCTTTGGCAATGTGGCCGGGATACCAGTGAATTTTCATTAGTTATTAGTTATTAGTTATTAGTTAGTTGTTAATTGTCAGTTGTGAGTTGTCAGTTGTTAGTTGTTATTGGTTGAATGACAACTAACAACTACCGATAACAACGGTCAAAAGTCAACTGCCAACTACCAACAGTCAACTGTCAACTGACAACTGCCAACGGACTAAGGCACAATCAAAACTGCACAAGGAGACAGATTGATCACCCGATTGGTAACGCTGTCAGACGCCCCATCATCGGTTAAACCCATCCCCCGACAGCCCATCACAATCAAATCGGCCCCAATTTCGTCAGCCACATCGCAAATCGTGAAAGCAGGTTTGCCTTCCCGTTCGATGATTTCAGCTTCAATTCCCTGCTGGGAAAACATCGATTGGGCCTCAGAAAGAAGTTTGGCGACTGCTTCGGGGGAAGTCATCACCTCTCGCGCGGGGGCGTCGGCCTCCTCGGCTGGGGGCTCGACTACCGAGAGAATAACTAAGCGAGAGGCGTAGGTTTTCACGATATTGACCACCTTTTCGGCAGCTTCGCGGGCTTCTCGGCTTTGATCTACAGGAAATAAGACAGTCTTGAACATACTGCGCATCTCCGGGACGCGGACTCCGATAAAATGTTTACGTTGAGCCAATCAGTGCCGTTTGTTTCATCTTCCGTTTTTTGTACGGACGCGGTTGAATGCGTCCGAGGCCCAAGTGCAAGTGACCAGTGCCGCCATTTCAACGGAATTCGACAAAAACACACATATTAGGAGGTTAATCCTGTGACAAAAAAAACTGTAGCAAATTTATCGGCATCGGACTTATCGGGCAAACGGGTATTGGTGCGGGCGGACTTTAACGTGCCGCTCGACAACGGCAATATCACCGATGATACTCGCATCCGGGCGGCTCTGCCGACAATTCAAGATTTAGCGTCCAAGGGCGCTAAGGTGATTTTGTGCAGCCACTTCGGCCGTCCCAAGGGTGTGACGGAGAAGTTGCGCTTGACGCCGGTTTCTGTGCGCCTGTCGGAATTGTTGGGTAAAGAAGTCAAAAAGACTGATGACTGCATCGGTGATGAAGTCGCTGCTACAGTCGCCGGGATGCAAGATGGCGATGTGCTGTTGCTGGAAAATGTTCGCTTCTATCCAGAGGAAGAGGCAAACGACCCGGAATTTGCTAAGAAGTTAGCTTCTGTGGCCGATTTGTATGTCAATGATGCTTTTGGTACGGCTCACCGGGCTCACGCTTCTACTGAGGGCGTTACTAAGTATCTGAGTCCTTCTGTGGCTGGGTTTTTGATGGAGAAGGAACTGCAATATCTCGGCAGTGCGATCGACAATCCTCAGCGTCCTTTAGCTGCTATAATCGGCGGTTCTAAGGTTTCCAGCAAGATTGGAGTCATCGAAAAACTGCTCGAAAAGTGCGACAAACTGCTGTTGGGCGGTGGCATGGTTTTCACGTTCTACAAAGCTCGCGGCTTGAACGTGGGCAAGTCTTTGGTGGAAGATGACAAGCTGGAACTGGCTAAGTCTTTGGAAGCTAAGGCGAAGGAACGGGGAGTTGCTTTTCTGTTACCTACTGATGTGGTAGTTGCTGACAAGTTTGCTGCTGATGCTAACACTCAAACTGTCTCTGTTGAAAGCATCCCCGACGGTTGGATGGGTTTGGATATCGGCCCGGATTCAGTAAAAACTTTCCAAGATGCTTTGGCCGATTGCAAAACTGTCATCTGGAACGGGCCGATGGGCGTCTTTGAGATGGAGAAGTTTGCTGTGGGAACTGAAGGTATCGCTCATTCTTTGGCTGGACTTACTAAAACTGGTACTACCACAATTATCGGTGGTGGTGACTCCGTGGCGGCTGTTGAACAGTTGAATTTAGGTGAACAAATGAGCCACATTTCTACTGGTGGCGGTGCTAGTTTGGAGCTGCTCGAAGGTAAGGAATTGCCTGGTGTTGCTGCTTTAGATGAAGCTTAATTAAGTTAAGTAGGGCGGGCTTTGCCCGCCTTGCTGTCAGCAGGTCTATATCCTTGGCTGCGAATCATTTTTTTGAAGATTTACCGCAGAGGGCGCAGAGAACGCAGAGCAAGAGAAAAGAGAGAAGGATATCGGTTTAAAGTCTAGAGTTTGCTAGTATAATTTGTTTGAAGTAGCAGTGAGGTTTGTTTGTGAAACTTAAACTCTTGGCAACTGTAACGGCAAGTTTAGCTTTGTTTGGGCTGGTAGCTCCCGTTAAAGCTCAAAATCCAGATCATGTTAGGCAATTGCTGGAAACTAAAGAGTGCGAGGGCTGTGACTTGAGAAATGCTGATTTGTTCAAGGCTAGCTTGTACAGAGCTAATTTAAGAGGAGCGGATTTAAGCGGAGCAAATCTCTATGAAGCTAATTTGCTAGAAGCGGATTTAAGTGATGCTAATTTGGCAAATGCTAACTTAGTTAATGCCGAGATGTACGGTGCTGAATTGAATGGTGCTAATCTGCGAAATGCGGATTTGTCTAATGCTTTTTTGGGGCGAGCGAATCTGACGAGTGCGGATTTGCGCGGTGCTAAACTTTTTAATGCGAACCTGGGGGAAGCTTATCTGCTGCAAGCTAATTTGTCGAATGCCGATTTGAGGCGTTCGCTGCTGTTTAGAGTTAATTTGAATCGTGCGAATTTAAGCGGAGCGGATATGTCTTTCGCGGATGTGCGCGATACTAATTTGCAGAATGCTATTTTGTCAAATACTAGGCTTCCTGGGGCTCAATTGACCGGGACAAATATTGATGCGGCGAATAATGTGCGGCAGGCTGATTTGGAACGTGCCAACTTGCGAGGTACGAATTTGGCGCCTGGGGTTTGCGTGATCACTACTTTTCCTTATTGTGTTTTGAATGTGGAATAATCTGCTTGCTGAGTGCGTCAGCCTCCATTTTTTTTGCAGCAGCAGGAATTTTTGCTCCAGCCCAAAAACCGATAGAAGTATCCGACTTAAGTCGTGGAAAGATCAAAATTTTAGACTAAAGTTGTAGCTCTCAGATGAATCTGTGGAATAAATCTAAAATCTAAAATCTAAAATCGACTGACCCGGCCCAAAAACCGATAGAAGTCTCCGACTTAAGTCGTGGAAAGATCAAAATTTTAGACTAAAGTTGTAGCTCCCAGATGAATCTGTGGAATAAATCTAAAATCTAAAATCTAAAATCTAAAATCGACTGACTGGCTGGCTGGCGCACCCTAGGTTGAGATCCGAGTTAAGTTTGAGGCGGTTTGTATCCTCTTTCTAGGGCAAATCTCACAAGCTGTGCCCGATTTTCTAGCTGTAATTTGCTGAAAATGCTGCCTAAATGAGCTTGCACAGTCCGGGGGCTAATAAACAGCCGATCGCTAATTTGTTTGTTAGTATAACCCTGGATAACCTCCCAAAAAACTCTTTCCTCGGCTGGTGTTAAAGGCAAAGGTGCAGGTGCTGGCAATACTGCCACAAATTGTGGTTCCACCGCCCTACCGCTAGAAGTTTGAAGCAGTCGGACAATCTCGGCGTGAATCCGGTGAGAGCGCTCTAACTGCGCCTTTACCTTAGCTAAGATTTCTTCAGACTGAAAAGGTTTTACCAGATAATCGTCAGCGCCGATCGAATGACCTTCAACTTTTGACTCAATCTCCCCTTGACCAGACAAAAATATAAACGGGACTAACTGTCCCAAACGGGTAGTTCGCAAACGGCGACAAAACTCAAACCCGTCCATTTCCGGCATCATCACATCTGAAATTACCAAATCAGGGGGGGCATTTTCAAACATTGAGAGCGCCTCCACCCCTGAATTAGCGCATTCCACCCGATATCCCTGACTTTCCAAGTACATTGCTAAGACTGTTTGACAGTCTGCTTCGTCGTCAACCACTAATATTCTTTCCATGACAGGCTTGCACCAATTCCAGTTGGACAGTTCTTGAAACTGCCAGTCCCAAAGTAGGAACTTAAATGAGTTTACCTCCTGCAACTGGATAAAGACTCACAATTTCAAGACGCCACACTTTCTCAAATAGTCCAATTAGGGGCGCCTAGCGCATAAAGGCGGAAGCAGTAGAGCAATATGGGGAATATCCTTCTTTGATTCGCATATCATCAAAAGCTACAACTTTTTATGAGGAAGCCTCAACTTTTATGCAGAAAATAGAAGGTAAAAGAAAGAATTTAACCCTATAAAACTGAAATCTGGGTGACACTTATACTATTCCTAGACCCGACATTGAAAGGTTTTTAGATTTTTCAGGTTCGGACACAGGTACAAAAGGGACAGCGCGAGCAGGTCCTGCTGCTGGGGGCGGCGCGAACCAACTCGGGTCGGCAACCAACATACTTTCAATTATCGGTGCGGGTTCGGGGCGGCTGAACAGATACCCCTGCATGATATCGCACTGATGTTGTTTCAAAAAATCTAGTTCTGCTTCTGTTTCTACTCCCTCAGCAATTACTGTCATATTCAAACTGTGACCAAGTAAAATTACTGCTGTAGTAATAGCAGCATTTTGAGTATCTTCGCTGGCATTGCGGACGAAAATTCGATCAATTTTTAAAGTGTCAAAAGCAAATTGCTTAAGATATCCTAAAGTAGCGTAACCGGTGCCGAAGTCGTCAATAGCAATCCGAATTCCTAGAGCTTTTAGTTGGTTTAAAGTAGCGCCTGCTACTGTCGCATTTTCCACCAAAGCGCTTTCGGTCATTTCTAATTCTAAATTAGCAGGCTCTAAACCTGTAGTTTCCAATATTTGGACGATTCGCGCTTTTAGTTCCGGGTCCGACAACTGCCGGGCCGACAAGTTTACTGATATTGTAAAGGGCGAAAACCCCGCCGCCAGCCAACTAGCGGCTTGAGCGCAAGCTGAAAGCAGTACCCACTCGCCAATCTGAATAATTAAACCTGTTTCTTCTGCTAATGGAATAAATTCGCAGGGAGAAATTATACCTCGATCGGGATTTTGCCAGCGCACTAAAGCTTCAGCGCCGATAACTTTGCCGGTAGCAATATTCACTTGTGGCTGATAGTATACCTGAAACTCACCTTGTGCCAAAGCGTGGCGCAACAAAGCTTCGAGAGCAAACTTTTCAGGAGAGAGGGTCGTAACCTTAGTGGAGTCGTTAACTAAATCTTTGAGTCTGGCTTCTGCTTGGTGAAGCGCGACTGTCAGCGGTTGAGTAATAGTTTGCCGTTTCAAGACGCGAGAAGCAATGGCTCCTAGCAATTCAGCTTTGGTAAACGGCTTTGTCAAGTAATCGTCTGCGCCCAATTCCATCCCCCGACGAAAATCGGTTTTGTCACTTTGAGCCGTGAGGAAAATAAATGGAATTGTTGCAGCTAGCGAGTTTTGCCGCAGAGTCCGCAACACATCATAACCGTCGAGTTCCGGCATCTGCACGTCGCACAAAATTAAATCAGGTATCTCCGAAAGTGCCATCTGCACCCCAGCTCGACCGTTTTCAGCCGCAATGACCCGGTAGCTGTGAGATTCCAGGAGTTGCAGAAGAGTTTCCCGGATTAATTCGTCGTCCTCAATTACCAAAATTTTGAGCATGATACTTAGATAACAGATGGCACTCTATATCAACCTGACTAACTCTAGCATATTCAAACTAACGAATTACCGAGTCGGCCAATTAGCCAATAAACCATTAGCCAAATGGCTGAATATTTTACTTCGGTTCTTAAGTCACAATAAAAGCACGGCTAAAATAGGGAAGAGTTCGATCTCTTTCAAGAGCAGAAAACTTCTGGGCCAGACTCGTTTGATAAATTTTTATTACAAAATACCCGCCGTTTCTCATTAAAAAAAATTCAGCCAACAGTTTCAGTGCGCGGCTGGCGGAAATTACTCAGGCAATCACTTATATGATGTCCGGTTAATTGTTCATAATTAGCCCGTGTTTGTACTTAGAATTTTTGTTTTCTCTTGATGGATGAATCAGTACGGTACCTCCTGACCCAGCCCAAAAATGGATACCTGCGAAGTATAACAGTCGGGGAGAGATAACAATTTGAGACTAAGGTTCAAGCTTCCAGATTCATCCGTAAAGTAAATCTCCAATCTCAAATCTCAAATCGACTGAAGAATAATTTAATTATGGTTGTATAACCAGACATCATATTATCCACTTTATTAATTCACTGGCTTAGTGGAATTCGCGCAAAACTTTTCATCTACAATTGCCGAAGTAATACTGACAGGGTGCATTGATGATGACGGAATAATCAGGTCTTGCGGAACTACCACTGTCTTTTTACAAACCAGGTCGCTACTGCCTACAGAGGCAAAGTTCCAAGCATAAAATTCGGGAGTGCTGACTGTCGCATTGGCCGGATGTAAACCTAGTGCAGTCACTAATACTAATCCCAAAGTCACTAAAGCTACGATCGCGAATCTCAGCATATTCTTTGTTTGAACCCGACAACTTGTCTGATTGGTATTACCTTATTATTGCCTGGGTGGATCGAGAGCGTCAATAGCAGTTATTCGGCCGTCAGGTTCAACTCGTAAGCGATCGGCTCAGATGCTTGAGAAACTACCACGAATTCATAATAACCAGCATCATCCAGCAATCCAGACCAACTAAGCCCCTCTGCATCTTCCAGCAAAGCTCGCGCGCCCTTTGTCCGCCCCGGAGTATAAATTGACAGTAGAGTAGATTTGGGCGGTGCTTGCAAATTCACGCGCAAAGTTTGATTTTGAGCGAACCTGGCAATGTAAGCTTTCCCTTCTCCGGGTTTGAGATTGCCTGTGAGGCGTTTGCTCTTCGATAGGCGGTCAAATTCAACGCTTTCGACAGTTGCTCCAGCTTGTAAGGCTTCGAGTTCGTCGGCGGTAATTGCTTGCCAAATTTGTCCGATCGGCAAACCGATGATATTGCGATCGCGCGGCTGTTCTGGAAACCAATAAAAGAACCTAGCATCAGCCAAATCGTACAAAGCCCGACTGCTCAAATTCAGCTTGTTAACCTCAGTTTTCCAGCGATCGATATCGGCGGTGTCGTAACTGCCCAACCGCGCTCTAGCATTGCTGCTGAGGTTTTCCAGCTTGTCGAGCAACTCGTCGCCGATTTTTTGCCATTTTTCGCGCCACTGGCGATCGTCCTGGCCTTCTTTTAACAATCGTCCCCCCAATTCCGGGTATTTGGCATAAAAAGTCTCGTCCACAAGGTTGACGTAACCGCTATAGAATCGATCGTCAATTTTCAGCTTTACAAAGCGATCTTGCAAAGCATCTTCTTGCTGCTGCTTCGGGTTTGGAGGCTGGGGAACTTTCTGTACTTTTGATTGCAGATTTAACAAAGAATTGCCCGCAAACCAGCCAACTCCCCCCATAGTTGATAGCACCGCCACCACAAACAAAACCATTTTCCAAGCAGGCATTTTTTGCTGATTGCCAATAGCAGCAATTCGCACCGGAGTTCCCGGCAGTTTTGGCGCGGGGGCGGGCACGGGTATAGGCGAGAGATCCGGCGGCTGCGTGAGCCCAAAATCCGGGGCTGGCGGCAAAGGTGGCTGTAAAGGCGGATTGCCGGAAAGAGCAAGCATTACCTCGCGAGCCGAGGAGTAACGCTGGCTCGGCTGTTGAGCAAGCATTTTATCCAGCACCAGGGACAAATTCGGAGACACAGAACATTCCGCCCGCCAGTTCCAATTGAGCGTCTGGCTGTCGAGCAACTGATGCGGTTCCTTTCCAGTCAGCAACACCAAAACCGTGGCCGCCAGAGCGTACAAATCGCTGTGGGGAGAGACGATGCCCATCTGCATCTGTTCGACGGGAGCATAGCCGAGCTTGCCGATGCGAGTCGCGGGGGCGAGAGTGCCGTTAGCCTCAGCGAACAGAGACTCTACGGTGGCGGCGACTTGTTTTACTCCGCCGAAGTCGATCAGCACGGGCATCCCGTCAGAACTCCGCAGAATCAGGTTGTCCGGGGAGATGTCGCGGTGAATCACTCCCAAAGAGTGAATGTATTCGAGCAGGGGCAAAATCTGCAGCAGCAATTGATTGATTTCTGCTTCTATAAACCGCAAACCCTGACGCTTGCGGGCGTCGAGCAAAAAGCGGTAGGTTTGACCGGGAACGTAGTCTTGGACGAGAAATAGGTAGCCTCGATCGCTGATACTGACCCGGAAGAGTTCGCGAAAGCGGGGGATTTGATTGTGTTGCAGCTTGTAGAGCACTCCTGCTTCCCGCTCGAACAGTTCCTCGGATTTTTGTAAAGCGTAACTTCCATGTACTTGGGGCGCAAATTCTTTTAAAACGCAGGGTTCGTTAAATCGGTGAGCATCTTCTGCTAGGTAGGTGCGCCCGAAGCCTCCGTGTCCCAATTCGCGGACGATGCGGTAGTGGTTGTTGAGAGTTATGCCGGGGTAGATGGGATTGTTCATTGGAACTTGCTGCGTCGGATTTTCACGCTTGACTGAGACTGGGAGTTTTGGGCGATCGCTGAATTAATCTTGACATAGTGTGTGAGTGTTTATTAGTCGATCGGCAGCTTCGCTATCCCCTATGGTTATTGTGAAAACAGCGATTTCGTGCTATGGAAGTTTATCTACTGCGCCATATTTTCGATCGACCTCAAAATGTGTTCAAATTTTTAGTGTCCAGCCCAATGTGCGATCGGGTCGCGCCGCGCTACTAATTGAATCTTGAGCGATCGAGGTGCAAAATACCCATTTTAAGGAGCCAATCATGCAGCCAGAACAGCGTCAGCGAGCAATTGGGGCGTTTGAAGAGTTTTTGAGGGCGCCGCTTGAGGAACGATTGCAACACCAGCAGAATCGAGTTGCCGAATCCGGGGCGATCGCGCTTTTTCAAAAAGTCGCGGCCACAGTACCAGCTTACCAGACTTTCCTAGCTGCACTTAACATCAATCCCGCCTCAATTCAAACCTTTGAAGACTTCCAAAAATTGCCGCTAATTACCAAAGAGAATTATTTACGCTGTCACCCGCTACCTCAGTTGTGTCACCAGGGGAAATTAGAAACTTGCGATTTCATTGCTGTTTCATCTGGTTCGACAGGAAACCCGACATTTTGGCCGCGTTTTATCAGCGACGAGTTGCAAATTGCTGCTCGTTTTGAACAAATATTTCACGACAGTTTTTACGCCGACACTCGCTCAACTTTAGCTGTCATTTGCTTTCCGTTGGGAACTTGGGTAGGCGGAATGTACACGGCCAATTGCTGCCGCTATCTAGCGAGTAAGGGCTATCCAGTTACAGTTGTGACGCCTGGGAATAATAAGACTGAAATATTTCGAGTTGTGCAGGAACTTGGGGAGCATTTCGATCAAGTAGTTTTGTTGGGATATCCGCCATTTATCAAGGATGTGATTGATAGCGGAATTGCTGGGGGTGTAGAGTGGCAAAAATATCGAATTAAGATGGTGTTTGCGGGGGAAGTATTTAGCGAAGAATGGCGGGGTTTGGTGAGCGATCGCACTAATTCTGAGAATCTATATTACAACTCTGCGAGCCTTTATGGTACTGCGGATGCCGGCGTTTTGGGCAACGAGACACCGCTGAGCATTTGCATCCGCCGCTTTTTAGCAAACAATCCCGAAGCAGCACGCAATTTATTCGGGGAATCGCGCTTGCCAACGCTGGTGCAATACGATCCGAAAAGTCGCTTTTTTGAAGTGAATAATGACGGCACGCTGTTATTTTCTGGCGACAACGGCATCCCGCTAATACGCTATCACATCTCGGATAACGGCGGTTTAATTTGTTACGAAGCAATGCTCAATTTTTTGGCAGAATGGGGATTTAACCCTGTGGCACGTTTGCAGCAAGCAGCAGGTATGAAAGTTTCTGATTTCCCCAGAGGAATTCGCTGCTTGCCCTTTGTCTATGTATTCGGGCGATCGCACTTTACCGTTTCCTACTTCGGTGCCAACATTTACCCGGAAAATGTCACCGTAGGTTTAGAAGTTCCCACCATTCGGGAATGGGTGACTGGAAAATTTGTGCTGCAAGTCAAGGAAAATACGGAGCAAAATCGGTTTTTATCGGTGGTTGTGGAATTAGCACCGGGGGTGGATGGCAACGAGGAGATGCAGCAGGCGATCGCATCTTCAATTCTCACGCAATTGCGGCGGCTAAACAGCGAATTTGCTAATTACGTTCCGCCAGAATATCAGTTACCTGTGGTGACATTAACTGCGACGGGCGATGCGGAGTATTTTCCGATTGGGGTGAAGCACCGATACACGCGGCAGTAAGTAGTTTGAATTGATGAGCTATCAGTTTTCAAAAGTATTGTATTATTATAATATAATTAGGGTGAAAGTTGATGGTTCAGCTTAAAATATGCCAGCAAAAGACATCTACCACAATACTGTCAGAACAGCTCTAGAAAAAGACGGGTGGACGATAACAAACGATCCGCTACCCTTAAAAGTTGGTAAACGTACTCTCAGTGTTGATTTAGGTGCCGAAAAACTATTTGCTGCCGAAAAGCAAGGTCGCAAAATTGCTGTAGAAGTTAAAAGTTTTGTGAGTGCTTCACCAGTTCATGACTTAGAAGAAGCTGTTGGACAGTATATTGTTTACGAAGATATTCTACAGCGAGCGGAACCTGAACGGATAATATATCTGGCAATTCGTGCAGAAGTTTATGCAGAAATCTTTTCTGAACCTATCGGGCAGATTTTGTTAGAGAACAAGAGATTTAAACTAATAGTTTTTGATTCATTAAAGGAGACAATTGTCAGATGGATAGACTAGATGAATATCGCCAAATTGTTCGCAATGTTTTAGATAGTTATGCCCAGATTTCTTACGGACACGGAGAAATTAAAAGCAGCGTTATTGTTGACAGCGAACAAAACAATTTTTTACTGATGCACGAAGGCTGGCAAGGGCCTAAAAGAATTCACGATTGTATCGTTCATGTGGAAATTATCGACGGCAAAATTTGGATTCAACAAGATGGCATAGAAACGGGAATTACCGCAGAACTTGTAGAATTAGGAGTGCCTAAAGACCAGATAGTTTTAGGGTTTCATCCGTATCATGTTCGGCAACATACGGGATATGCGATCGCCTAAACGCGCTTACAATACAGAAACTTAGAATAAAAAGGACGATCGCTAAACTGTATCGGGATCAATATTTAATTCTCGCAGTTTCGCGGCCAGGCGATGGGTTCGTTTCTGCGCGCAGGACTATTCTGAAAGCCCGATCGCGCTTTTTGCCGAAACACGCGATCGAACACCGAATAATTAGTTTTTAACTATTAGCAATTAGCGTTTTATTGACCGTCAGTTTGTCTGAGAGCCGCCAGAATTTCCGGTCGCTTCATGCGCGCGTAGCCCCGCACTTTCCTGTCTTTGCCGATCGCCTTCAACCGCCTCAGCGAAAGACTTTCGTAGTCTTCTTCTGGGGACGGAGACGGAAACGGCAACTCCAACTGCAACTGCGGTAACTGAGGTTTCTGCTGTGCTTTCGACTGCTTCTTCGGCGGCGTTTTTGGCTGCTTCTTCGGCTGTGCCTCGGGCTGTCTTTCTGAGTGAGTCCCTGCGGCTCCCAGTTGGTGGCGGAGCGTTTCAATTTGATTTTTTAGGTCATTTTCTACCTCTTCAATGGTCTCGGAAACAAACTGATTAATTGTTTGAACTGTGCGTTCTAATTTGATTGACAGCAGTTTTTCCAGTTCATCCAACTGTCTCAAAGCACCTTCAAGATTTACCTCAGAAATAACAGCCGATGTTGGCGGACGGTTGCTGCTCGATTGTTCAATTTTTTTAGCCATTTTATCTACCTTTTCCTGAAATACTTTTTCCACTTGTTCGAGCAAATGCTTAATCTGTTCTATTTGGTTACGCTCAAAGTTCTGCTCAGTTAGAGCTTTTACGTGCTTTTTTAGCAAGTCTTCATTTTTTTTAACAGATTGTTCTATTTGTTTTGTTAGACTATCTACCTTTTTTTGAAATGATAGCTCAAATTGTTGCAGTAGAGTCTCAATTTGTGCTGTTTTAGGAGTCGGTTGCGGAGCTAAATGTTCCATTTCTGCTTGAGCAACAGCTACCTCGTCGTCGGTCATTTCAAATACCCACGCCCACATTTGCTCGGTGCCGAGTTCTTTAGCAACAATACACCAATCTGAGCCGCAGACCACTTCATATTCTTCTTCGTTGCTGTAAGCTTCGGTAGGGCGTACAATTAAAGGAATTAAGTTGCTGCCTTGCTCGATCAGACTTCTCCTGAGAGCTTCGCGGCGTTCGCGAGGAATTTCGCCCCGATGAGGCTCTGGTATGGCAATTTGGGAAGTGTAAATCTGAGTGTGACTAATTGGCTTAATCCGCAAATATTCAACTATTTGGTTTTGATCGGACGATCGATCCATCTTGTTACAAGTCCCCTTTTGTCATGAAAATCTGATGTGTAGGTATTTATGTATGTTTGCACTTTACAGCCGGCGTTTTAAGGGATGCAGGACTAACCCAAGAACTCAAATTGTAAGGTGCGAGACAAACACCTTACCCCGACTTTGGTAAGTTAAAGGGTTTCTTGGCCTGAGTCTTCCAAGTCTGCGATCGAACTCAGTTATCTGGAGGAGATATGGCGTTGCTGCTGTACCTGTGCGAGGGGCTGTGCGGTGACAGCCCGGGCGATGGCGTCCCGCCCCGCAAGCTACGACAAAAGTTACTGCAATTCCTAAAAAAAGCGACTGTGAAGAGTTTAACTGGCTGCGGGACACCAATGATCCACTGCTTTACTCATCTTTACTTATTTTGGCGTCTGGGCGATCGGGCTGGCGTTGCGAGTTGCCACAGGAGTTGCGAGTTATGAGTATTTTTGCCACTTATCAATTATTTTAATCATTGTTTTGTCGGTTAACCCTTCAATACGTTTCACCGCACTTGTAAATGACACAAACGGCTGCACATCTCGTTCTTTGATTATTCGGTCGATTATCTGAGACTTCAAGCCAGCATCTTTAAAATTAGCCAACAATTCAGATTTAGTTAGAGTATTGAGTGCTTCCAACGCCGACATTGATTCGGAAGCTACGTTTTCAACTTCTGGTCTCTTCTCTACCACCACTTGTTTTGCGGGTGGCGACTCTGATTTCAACTCATTAATTCTGTTTGCTAACCCAGTTTCAACTAACAGAGGTACTTGTTGTAAGATTCGGTTTTCAAGTTCTTGTATACTCTGGGCTAAAACTTTTTTGTCGCGGGCGTACTCGGCTTTTAATTCATTAATTTGACTGGCAAACTGGGCTTCAATATTTGTTAGTCGCTGTTCTAAACTAGATGAATCTTGGGGAGTTTCATTTTCACATAAATTAGGGACTTCGACCAAAGAAACCGGGTTTTTTATTGAATCGGCAGGCTGCGACGAAGTATTTTCGTACAAAAACCCGGTTTCTGGGTTTTCAACTAAATTCTCAGTGATTGGGGTTTTTCTGAGAATTTCAAGTTGTTCGAGGAGAAGCTCTTCATTTTCTTCTTCCAGGATGAATGCTCCGATTGTCTCGCCTTTAAGAGATTCTATTTCCTTTGCTCTCACCGCCGCGTAGTATTCAAAATCTCCGTCTACTATCTCGTAGGCATCCATACCGTTGCGGCGGACAATTATCGGATTAATCAACCCTCCTGAATCTAAAATTAGTCTCGCTAATTTCTCCAACTCAGGCTCGGCAAAATTGGAACGGGGAACTGTGGATGTAATTCTTTTCACTGCAACCAGTGACGGAAATAATTTTTTCATGAGTTTTTACTTACCTATTTTTTCCAAAACTTCTATTGCTAGCATTTCAAATTCTTGGGAGGCGATGGAATCTGGCTTAAAGTCCAGCACTGAAATCGGATCTGCGATTTCCATATTTCCCACGATTTGCATTTGTTCTGCACACTTTGCTAAATCGTCTCTCTCGTAAATTACGCTGTCCATGATTTCCAGGCCGTAGCGTTTGGGAATTGCATCCCTCCGCTTGGGCAAACTATACTGTACAAATTTAGTATTAGTTGAGATTTTGCAGGGGAGTACGCCTAAAATTGCGATCGGCTGTTTGCCGATTATTTTCCTGAATGCGTTAACTTTTTTGATAAAATCCTTGACATTAACCAATCCTTGATTGGCAAAAGGTTTTAAGTCAGAAGGAATAATTAAATAATCCGCCGTAATTAGGGCAACTCTGGCGTAAAAATTCAAAGAGGGCGGCGTATCGATCAGTACAATATCATATTTATCCTGTGCTACTGCTAGTTTCTGAATTAAAATCAGGCGACTGTAATCTAGTTGATTGAATTCGGTTTCTTCGTGCATCAAATTGATGTGGGAAGGAATCACATCAATTTCTGGATGGCAAAAACTTGACTTGCGAGCTACTTCTTCGATCGAGAAAAAGTCTTCTGATTGCAAAACTTGAAGAATATTATTATCTTTCAAATCATCTTGTTCTTCATCCTCAAATTTGACTAATCCTGTGGCAAAGGTTGTATTAGCCTGACTGTCTAAGTCTATCACCAAGACTCTCTTACCTTTCTTGCTCAGCGCAGCAGCTAAATTGACTACTGTTGTAGTTTTGCCAACGCCGCCTTTATTGTGGTAAACTGCAATAATTTTCATACTATTTTGAGTTTTTAGGGGAACGGTTACATCGGATTTAAATTGAGGCTTAACTGGATAATTTTCAGGTATTTGTTCCGGTTCTGAGATTTGACTTGGCTCAGGTTCTGCGGTGGCGGGATTATTGGGCTGTACTGGGACTTCGCTAATTAATTCAGGACTAACCAAATTAATTTTACTATCCTCCAGTTCGAGTTTATCGGGATTTTTTATAAAATTTAAACTATCTCTGCCAATTAAAGCGATAATTTCATCAATTCTAGTTTCAAGGTTTTGTCCAGCACACTTAAAGACTAGCTGAATATCATCGGCAACTCTTTGATAAATTCTAATTTCTTTACCATTAGTTATGAGACCGTAGCGGATCCTCAAACTTGTTAAATAGCGATGGAGTTTTCGCAGGTGGCGGTCCAAATTTTCTTTCGGATGTTTAGCCTCCATAACTACACTCATCGGCGAGTCTGCATCGACAACTATGGGGATAACTTGGGTGGCAAATGAGAGGAAGTCTAGACGAATATTCCCAAATGCGATTTCTTGGTGCCAAGTGTCGGGCGTATAGCCTAACTTTGGTAGCAGATAGCTGACAATCAGTTTGCTTTCTACTTCGCTTTCGTTGCGACAGTTATTGGGATTGAAAGTCATTCGATTTTATATTTTAGATTTTAGATGGGGAATGACTGATTTAATAATGGTACGGATTGTGATATTGACAGTAGGGCGCGCATTCCGCCCCTTACAAAAGCTAAGGATTGTAATATCGAAAAACCCGGTTGTGTTTGACAAACCGGGTTTTTTGGGGATTAATCACGCTTCAAAACTACTTTGTTTGAGCGTTAAATTCCTGCAATGTCTGATAGCCGCCAGCCGGATCGTATAGGTGACAGTTGTCGGCAATCCGCTTCATTAAAGACCAAGAAAATTCTGTTTCGTACAGATGATCTTGCCAATTTTCCTTTAAGCTGCTGTGGGCGAGGCGCAAATTGTACCAGGGAATAGCAGTTGAAAGGTGGTGGGGAACGTGCACGTTAATGTCGTGGCACAGAAACTCTACCCAGCGGGGATAATCGCAGTGAACAGTTCCCGATAGTTGCGCTTGGGCTTCGTTCCATTCTTCGGGTTCTTTAAATGAAATGTCTGGTGCTGTGTGGTGGACGATCGTAAAAGTGCTCATCCAGAAATGGTAAACCAGCCAGGGCATCAACCAAAATTTGACAAATCCCCAAATGCCTGTGGTTGCAATTAAAATCGGGAATCCGATCGCAGCACCGATTAAAACTACAAAAACTGAAAACCGCACTTGTTCCCGCTGTTTGCCTTTGAAGCGCCACCACATAAAGTGCACTTTTGCCCAGTGGGCGATCGAGCCGATCCACCACATCCGACCAAAAATTAAACTATAAGCTATTTGTAAAGCCTTGGGAGCAGCAGCGTAGTCTTCTGCTGTCATCGGTTGCCAAGCATTATCTTCACCAATTTTATTGGTGTGCTTGTGGTGATAATTGTGTCCGTGCCGCCATGCGTGAAACGGATAAATTAACGGCAGAAATGCGATATGTCCGACTAAATCGTTTACCCAGCGGCGGTTAGCAAATGACCGATGACCGCAGTCGTGACCGATCACAAAAAAACCGGTTAATCCGGTTCCTGTGAAAATCCACATTAGGGGTAGTAGAAACCAAGGAGAGACTGCTATGCCCCAGTAACCGACAGCAACTAAAAGAACGTTGACGATTACTTTTGTCCAAGCTTTGCGGGGGTTTTTGGCGAATACTTCCCGCGGCAGGGTTTTGAGAATATCTTTCAGGCGCAGGTTGGAAGTGTCACTTGCGGATGTCAAATTTAGTGGTTTTTCGATCGATGCTGTCATAAACTGATTTCGATTCTCCGTATGCCATGAGGATGGCTTAACAAATTAGCGCAATAAAAAAGCGCCGTAAAATGTCAGCTCGTTGCCAGCAAGCAGCAGACGAGTTGAGCTGTAGGCAAGCGCGTTTTAGCAAAAGCTAGCGATCGCTATCCGCAGTTAGGAATTTCTAGCACTTTTGGCAAAAAACACTGCGGGTAGCAAAACATTCGTTTTTATAACACAGGGCCAGGACAATTAGCATTAGCGACTGTTGTCTGCTAATTGCTGTTCCTGCCAGAAATGGGGTCGCTCTCCCGCAAGCCAGCGATCGAGCGTTGCTGTTTGAGGCTTTGCACTTCCAGCAGCAAGGATTCGATTTCCGCTTGCAAGTGCAGGAACTTAACTTGCTGATCGGCTTGGTAGGGGCACTTCACTGAATTTACTTTGCGGGCAAAACTGGTCGATAGCGTAGAAGAACTAGCCATTTCGGGATTGCTCGCGGTAACTTGAGGCCGGGAAAGAGTCGATGAATTATTTGACATTAGTAATTGGGTAGACATATCTACACATTCACACCATTAAGTTACTTTAACCTGAACCGATCGTATTAAACATCAAATTAACCGATCGAGCTAAAATTAGTGTAAATTCTTCGGCCATTGCCTAAAACCATTGACACCGTGACCCTGATTCTACCTGCTACTGACTCTGCTGCTAACTCTGCTGCCCGCGCCGCCGAGCCGAAACGCTACGGCTGGCCCGGCTTGATCGAAGCTTATCGCCCCTACCTGCCGGTGACAGAAACCACGCCGGTAGTGACCCTCCAAGAAGGCAATACTCCCCTGATTCCAGCACCTGCGATCGCCTCTCTCATCGGTAGAGACGTGCGCGTCCTAGTGAAATACGACGGCCTCAACCCCACTGGTAGTTTCAAAGACCGGGGGATGACAATGGCGATTTCCAAGGCGAAGGAAGCTGGTGCCGAAGCAGTAATTTGCGCCAGTACCGGCAATACTTCGGCCGCCGCCGCCGCCTACGCCCGACGCGGGGGGATGCGAGCTTTCGTGTTGATTCCCGAGGGTTACGTGGCTTTGGGCAAGTTGGCGCAAGCTTTGCTTTACGGTGCGGAAGTCATTTCGATTGGCGGAAATTTCGATCGAGCCCTAGAAATTGTCCGCGAAATGGCCGTTAACTACCCCGTGACTTTGGTAAATTCGGTGAATCCTTACCGATTGGAAGGTCAGAAAACCGGAGCTTTTGAAGTGGTGGACGCTTTAGGCGACGCCCCCGACTGGCTGTGCATTCCCGTAGGAAATGCGGGAAATATCACAGCATACTGGATGGGTTTCTGTCAATACCACCAAGCTAAAAAATGTTCGCGCTTGCCGCAGATGATGGGATTTCAAGCCGCCGGGGCTGCACCGTTGGTAACGGGCTCACCGGTATCGCACCCAGAAACCCTGGCGACAGCAATTCGGATCGGCAACCCTGCTAGCTGGAAACAGGCGATCGCAGCTTCCGAAGCCAGCCGCGGCAGTTTTGCCGCAGTCACCGACGCCGAAATTCTCGACGCTTACCGTTTGTTAGCATCACAGGAAGGAATTTTCTGCGAACCTGCGAGTGCAGCTTCTGTGGCCGGCTTGCTGAAGGTAAAAGACCAAGTTCCGACTGGGGCGACGGTAGTTTGCGTTTTGACTGGTAACGGTTTGAAAGACCCGGATACCGCAATTAATCACAGCAACAATCTATTTAAAAGCGGCATTGCTCCGACTTTGGATGCAGTAGCTGGAGCGATGGGATTTTAAAAGAAGGAAGAGGGAACAGGGAAATATGAAAACTCTTTGTCATCTTCTCTCTCTTCTCTTCCTCTGCGTCCTCTGCGTCCTCTGCGGTTAGTTAAAAAAATTCTTAATTCATCACCAGGAGCAAACAGAATGGTTCAATCACCTGCCAAACTTCTAAGTGTTGATGAATTTATTGCCAACTTTGGCGACAGCGAGCGTTACGAACTAATCGATGGTGAATTAACCGAAAAGGAACCAACGGGGCCGCACGAACAAGTATCCGCCTTCCTCGGGCGAAAACTCAATGTAGAAATCGATCGTGTGGATCTACCCTACTTTATTCCCCCTCGCTGTCTCATCAAACTATTAGGAACAGCAACAGCGTTTCGCCCCGACGTACTTGTAGTAGATCGAACTCAACTAATTAATGAACCTTTGTGGCAACAAGAACCTGTAATTACATCGGGAAACTCAATTAAACTAATCGCTGAAGTCGTCAGCACCAATTGGCAGAACGACTCCGCCCGCAAAGTTGAAGATTACGCACTGCTGGGAGTGCCTGAGTATTGGATTGTGGATTATCTGGGCATTGGCGGCAGAGAATATATTGGCAAACCCAAACAGCCGACAATTACGATTTGTATGCTGCGAGAAGATGAGTATCAAAAACAGTTGTTTCAAAAGAGCGATCGACTGATTTCTTCACTCTTCCCAGACTTGCAGTTAACCGCAGAACAAATCTTCGGAGCAAGCAGTATTTTAAATTCCTGATTACCAAACGGCGGTAGTTCGAGTAACAGTAAGCTGCGTAGCGTACACCCTACAGAATAACTTCAAAGAGCTTGTATGGTGCGGGGCATCAATAAAACTTTAGCGATTATACAATGACCAAGCCTACTGCAACCCTTTTAATTGCCTGTCCCGATCGCAAAGGACTCGTCGCCTTACTTGCCAATTTTATCACCTCCCACAACGGCAATATCATCCACGCAGATCACCATACAGATTTTACCGCCGGATTATTTCTAAGCCGACTCGAATGGCAATTAGATGATTTTGACTTAACCACCGAACAAATAACACCTGCTTTTAGTGAAATTGCCAAGGACTTACAAGCCAATTGGCAACTGCATTTCTCCCAAAAACTTCGACGGCTTGCGATCTGGGTCAGCCGTCAAGATCATTGTTTATTAGACTTGATTTGGCGACAGCGAGCGCAAGAAATCACAGGTGAAATTCCGCTGATAATCAGCAACCATGAAAATTTAAAGGATCTTGCCGCACAATACGGTATCGACTTTGAGTATATTCCCATTACTAAAGACAATAAAGCGATTCAAGAAGCACAACAGTTAGAACTTCTTAAAAAATATAAAATTGATTTAGTGGTTTTGGCTAAATATATGCAAATTTTGAGTCAAGACTTTATCAGAAATTTCCCCAATGTAATTAATATTCACCATTCATTTTTACCCGCCTTTGTGGGCGCCAATCCCTACGAAAGGGCTTATGAAAGAGGGGTAAAAATTATCGGTGCAACAGCCCACTATGTTACACCCGATTTAGATGCGGGCCCGATTATCGAACAAGATGTTGTGCGCGTCAGTCACCGCGATGAAGTGTCGGATTTGGTTCGCAAAGGTAAAGATTTAGAAAGGGTTGTTTTAGCAAGGGCGGTGCGATATCATTTACAAAATCGTGTTTTAGTTTACGGCAATCGGACTGTGGTTTTTGCTTGAAAATTAGGCATCATATTAATCCTGGTTTGTTACTCATTTAATCCCTCGGCGAGTGATATCAATTCCGGTTGCACGATCGAAGTACAGCGAATCCTAAAGTTTGCTCAGCTTGACATTTTGCATGACTGGTTATGCGGTTAAGATTGTCCGTTGCCGTCTTGTTGCGATCGCCCAAGGGCCTGTTTTCCGAAAGAGTCGCCAATACGGCGAGGTTTCGGAACTTTACTTTTACCAGCGGGCCATCCTTCGCGCTGCTGGGAGCGATCGCCATCGGTTTCTTCGGTTTGGTCGTGAAACAAAATTTGTCGCGTGGGATAAGGCAAATCGATGCCGTTTTCCACAAGCTTTTTTTTAACAGCACAAATTACCTTGTCGCGCGATCGCATATCGTCAATTCGGCGCGGCGGAGCAATCCACCACCGAACGCGGATCTTGACGGTACTTTCTGCTAGCTCAAGCACCAGCACATCGGGTGCAGGATCTTTCAACACCTCCTTTACGCTGTACAATGCTTCCAGCATTAACTGCTTGGCGCAATCAATATCGTCGCCGTAACCAATACTAAAATCGTATTCCGTGCGGCGTTTATCGAAAGCGGTATTTACTGTCACCGAATTCGTAAACAATTCGGCATTTGGAATGACAATCCGCCGGCCATCATAGGTGAGGATTGTTGTAGCGCGGGTCTCAATATTTTCTACCGTTCCCTCAAAGTTTTTAAACACAATCTGGTCATCGATTCGGAACGGTTCCGTCAACAGAATTAGGATACCGGCTAAGAAGTTTTGCAAGATATCGCGAAAGGCAAAACCAATCGCCACCCCGCTAATTCCCAGCAGTTGCACCAAATCGCCAGCTTTCAATGTGGGAATTACAATCGAAAGAGAAATAAATAGACCAACTAGAACGATCGCACTCTGGGCTAACCGTCCTAACACCAGCCCCAAATTTCGAGCTTGGTGGTGGTGGCGGGTAACTCGCCTGACCACTCTCTTAATTTGCCTACCCACAAAGTAAAAAATTGCAAAGACAATTAACGCCAGCACAATATTAGGCAGCATGATCATAAAGCTGTCGATCATGCTCTGAATCTTTTTCCAGACTATGGATATCTCTGCCTTCATCAAGTTTCCTCGCGCATCAGTCGTTGTCGATAGTAGTAAAATTTAGCTCGATTAAGTTCTATCTAAAGACTGTAGATTGGTACGACGCGAGGCAGATGTTTTGGCAGTTTTCAAAATTTTGAATGCAGATTATATGTTGGGTTATAGTACAGTTACATCGATTAGTAAACCCTCTGTAGGTGCGAAATAATAAAGAAGCCGATGAATTAATGCCGCTTAATTGCAGGAAAAACGAAAACAAGAAGTTGCTGACTAAATCCCACCTGCCGATGGTAATCGCCATGCCGACACTTCCTGAATTTTTAACTCCTAATTCCCAAAGGGCGGTAAATCGAGTAATTGATTTTTAGAAGGTGGAAGCTGGGCGGGATTTTTGCCTGGGGCGGAAGTTTGGCGGATTTCCAGAGCAGTTTCGCCAGGATTTGCAGTGCGAGTAGGTACTATTTCCAAAGAATATACTGTCTCGGTTTTTGCAGGGGCAGGATTTTGGGCTTTCGTGAGCAAGTCAACGGCATCTCCGAGGGCGCTAGTTAAATTTTTGCTAGTTTCGGCGTGACGGGCTTCTTCTTGTTTGAGGGCTTGAGTGAGTTGTTTAACTTGTTCGATCGCCCGATCGCGCTCTTCGAGAACTTCTGCTAACTTAGCTTTAAGTTCGCCTACTGTTTGCAGTTGTGCGATTTCCTGCTGGCGAGCCACCCCAGCATCATCACCTTGGGGCACAATGGGGGAAAAATTTTGTAACTGCTCTATTTGTGCTTCCAGAGAAGCGATGATTTGCTGAGTTAATTTGGCATCATTCCGCCGCTGCTCGGCTTCGGTATTGTAGAGTTGGCGCCACTGAGCGGCACTTTCACCGGCCTCATCTCGATCGCGCGAAACTTCTGTTAACTGCTGTTGCAGCCGCTTGATTTCATCTAACCACTGTCTGACATCCTGAGCCATATTGATTTTAGATTTTAGATTTTAGATTTTAGATTTTAGATTTTAAATTAGCAATGGCTTAATTAAGTAACGCTCCTTATTTCCAGTTGCGCGATCGTCCTGCATCCATTTTCCAGTTTCTAGTTCCCCCTCTCCTGTGCGCTATGAACATTTTTTACTGGTTGCGCTACCTGATTTTAGCTTTGTTTAAGACATTTTTGAGGCTGCTTCGAGCTCTCAAACGGAAATTTGGGGGTTTTTTGCTGTTTTGTCGGTGTTTGACTTGGGGCACGCTCAAGGAAGTCGGCGCGAAGGCGGGAGAACAGCGTTTGCCGGGGCTATCTGCAGAAATGGCCTACAATTCTATGCTGGCGCTGTTTCCGGGGCTGTTGGCTATCTTATCTGCGATCGCCCTCTTTGAACCTTTGCAGTCAACACTTTATCAAATCGCCCGTCTTTTGGGCGAAGTTATACCCGATGACGTGCGGAAGTTGATTGGTGGCTTAATCAAAGAAATTCTGTTAACTCGCAGTAAAGGGCTGTTTTCGGTGAGCTTTCTTGGGGCGATTTGGGCGTTTTCTGGAGTAATGAGCGCGGCGATGGCTGCACTCGATCGCATCCATGAAACCCCGCTCGCTCGAACTCGACCATTTTGGAAAGCAAAACTTATTTCTCTGGCGCTGAGTGTCGGCACAATTATACTATTGATTCTGGCATCGGGAGTAGTATTTGTCAGCGACTTAATTGTACAAGCTATTGCCCGCCAGAGTTGCCTGCTGGAGTCCGTCGCCAATTGCGATTTAAAAGATGTCCAAAATTGCTTGCTCCTCGCCGGCAATTGCCCTTTAGAGTCGCAACTGTTAGGTGCTTGGCGGCTGTGGAGGTGGCCGATTTCTTTGGGAATTGTATCACTGGCTTTTGCATTTATTTACCGCTACGGGCCTAGTCGCCGTCAACCAGATATTCCTATTGTATCAGGAGCTGTTTTTGCTGCTATTTTGTGGGCGCTATTTTCAGCTTTATTTCGGTTTTATGTTTTGCATTTGGGCAATTACACTTGGACTTACGGCACAATCGGAAGTTTTATTGTGCTGCTGCTGTGGCTGGATATTTCTTCTTTGGTAATGCTGATAGGCGCTCAGTTGAATGTGACGGTGGGAAAGGCTATAAAACAATCAAAATTAAAATGATTTGTTAATTTTGAATTGTTAATTGTTATTTGCCGGATGCTGTCTTACCTACGGAGTACAGTGCTGAGGATGCCCGCAACAAAAGACAGAAAAATCAGTATCCAAATGACACCACCGGGAATGAATGTCAAGAGGCCAACACCTCTGAGAATCCAAACTAGGAGGGTGAGGCCCAGGATGGTCAAAAAGATGCGGGTAGATAGTCGCATTTGAAATCTAGGAGAATTAGTCATGTTGAATGTTAAAGTTTTGTCTGGATCAATGATAGCTGCTTTGCTGGCGATCGGCAGTTACCTCACCTTAATTTCCACTCCCGGTTCCACTGTTGCGCTTAGGGCTACAAATGTGCTGGGAGGAGCGGCAAATGCTGCTCAAAAAACACCTTCTGCCAGTTTAACAATTTCCGATCGCACAATTGGAGCGGCGAAGGTGGGGATGACTTTCGGAGGATTGAAAAAGGCTCTGGGTTCCACGGCGCAGTTTAAAGTTCAGTCTCCTTTTATGGTAGACTTTGATGCTGTGGCTGTCAGCCAGTCGGGAAAAGTGCAATATCGGATTATTTATGCTGCGGGTACAAAGCTAAAAGATACGGATGTCATTGAACTTTTGATGACTGAAAATGCTAATTATAAAACAGTTCAGGGCGTCGGGCCGGGAATGACTTTGAAACAAGCAGAGGCAATTTACGGTAAGGCTACTTTATCTTATAACGTAGATAA
Source organism: Microcoleus sp. Pol1C5 (assembly GCF_036701115.1). NCBI lineage: Bacteria > Bacillati > Cyanobacteriota > Cyanophyceae > Oscillatoriales > Microcoleaceae > Microcoleus > Microcoleus sp. Pol1C5. The sequence goes on from NZ_JAUBQE010000030.1 coordinate 94,845, forward strand.
TGAAATGAGAGAAGGGGTTGTATTTGCCAAGCAACCAACTAGAAACATTATGTTTGTTCCCAAGGCTGAAGGGAAACAATTTGCGGGAGTTTATGGTGCTGGTCAAGGGGGATTTTATCAGACTAATAAGTATCAGCCAAATGCTGTGATTCGATCTGTGATGGTGCGAAAGTAAGTTAGTAGAGACAGCCCAACAGATAACTCGGCGATTGAAATCGCTTCTACAGAAACTATCGTCCCAGCAGAGGGGGACTCAAGAAAGGAAAGACGATCGCACTTATCAAAAAAGTGCGATCGCCAATGTTTAGTTAACTGAAACCGCTGCGAAAATTACCATTTATAACGCGCTGGCGACGGGATTGGAAGGGCGGCCCAACGCCGATAAACGGTGACTGTCCCCACTGCGATCGAACACAACCTCAAACTTAACGTGAGGTATAGTTTGTCGTAAAAACTGAAAATGCCCGTCTGCATCTGAACGACTGCGGAAGCGGGCAACAATAATCCATTGCTGAGTGGGTAACAGACGGGCGATCGCCCAACAACACAAGCGTTGTTTGTATGTCATCATAGAATTCGTCTCCATTGAATGTTGGAGCCAGAGCCAGCCCGGAACCTTGGACAGTAATACCAGTTTCCTAAAATCCTGCTACAGATATGGCATCTAAAATAAATTGCCATCCTGTTAAAGAAGCAATAACT